>NZ_JUEE01000152.1:0-25833 GCF_000802135.1 Desulfosporosinus sp. BICA1-9 | reverse complement strand
TTTACCAAGACTCCTCGCGACTCGGAAAAGTGGAAGGTCATTTACAAACGCCGAACATCCATTGAACGCTCCAATAAACGAGAGAAGATCGACTACAAGCTGGAATCTGGACGACATCGTTCCACGAAAGTGTGGTACGTTCGCATTTATGCCATTATGATCTGTCAGCACATGGATGCTTGGTTTTCTCATCAGAAGGAGAGCTTCAAGGATCTTAAATCATGGATTTTTCCTCAGACTGCTTAACGTTTTTTAGTTTTTAAAAAGGGCACTGTGACGTTTGTTTGCTATACCCATTATTAAAAATCCTTTTCTGTCTTAAGAATTACCCTCGTTTATCGCGAATTTCCAGCTCATTTTCCATATATCCGCCGTTCCCACCCCTTGAATTCCGAGAGGCTATTATAGTATATCACTGAATTAAGCACTTAGTACCATATATCACAAAGTCTTAATTTTCAGAGTTGTCAATAATGTTCAGAAAACTATTTTGCAGGAAAAGCAACTTCCGGACATTTGCTTGGTAAGTCAAAAAAAAGAGAACCAAATAATTGGTTCAGAAATTTGCCTCGAAGGGGATCATATACTGTAAATGGTAAATGGACATCTACGATCATTTCTCTGCCTTTCTATACAACTGAAAGGTTAAGGTATTCCCTTCTACATTACAACGGATTAGGAGATAAGCGTCTGTACTATTTCTGAATCTAAAATCGAGAATGGGAAAGCTTACAGTTGCATCCTGCCCGGGAGGCACATAATCAACGGGCAAGGAATGACGATGTCTTTCTAAAATTTCCAAATTGGCAAGAAGAACTACATTATAAAGATTGGACGAAACTTGGCAGACTCCGCCGCCCAGCCCTGGGGTGAACTTGTTTCCTACGATGATCAGAGCCTCTTGATAACCTGCTTTCGCAGTTCGTTCTCCGACACTTTCATTGAAGGAGAACCGTTCTCCAGGTGCTAATAGTTTTCCATCGAGAGCCTTTGCAGCAAGGCGAATGTTCCCCGTGCGTTTGACCAAGGTAGCGTCAAAGTGAGTAGAGTACTGAGCGATTAATCCTGAGCTCGTCACGGTGTCAACGATGGGTTCTTTAACCGTAAGGTTCAGTTTGATTGCTTTGCTATATCCGTCAACGACTCCATCATAAACACTTGACCCTAAACTGCTGGTATCGACTAACTTGGAGTTCCACTTAACAGGCACATCAATAGTATCACTGTTGTAAAGTTTAGCTTGAATTGTTGTAGGAAAAGAATAGTCTTCACTTTGAAGAACTGTTGCAGTTAGATCGGCTATAGAATAAATACTAGTTTCTTTCACTGTTCCTAAAATCAAGCTTCTTGAACTATTTATTATCTCATCTGTTACAATTCCACTGCCCCCAAACAACACTAAGTTTGGACACAAATTTTGCGCATAAAGTTTCCCAAAGTAACTGGCGACTGATTTTGGTAACGTTGGTACTGTAGGGTCTATAAAGATAATAGGATCTCCATTTTTGGCTGCCACAGCACTACCTGCCAAAGCATCAGCAAAACCATAACCTGTGGCTAGATATACTGTTGATGGATCCGGAGCGAAGGTTTCTGCAATCATAACATTCGTATCAAACCGAGATTCTCCAGTCAACCGTTCGACACTACTCTGTGGTAACAAACTACTTATTTCGGATTTCACTTTATCTGTGATCGCGCCTACTCCCCCCGTTATGTATACTTTCGCAGGTTTTCTTTCCCCTAAAAAATTCTTAATTTCTTGAGGGAGTGCATCGTGAGGGGTTAACAGTATCGGCCAGCCTTTATTTGCAGCAATACTTGAGATACTTAAAGCATCAGGATATTGTTCTCCAGAGGCTATCACAACTGTGGAAAAAGTAGTGGTATCCTTGAGTGAAGTGGCTATCTTATAAGATGTATCATACCTGTCCAGGCCTGCAATTCTAACAACATTTGTAAATCCAAGGTCATTTAATTTAGTCTCGAATTCAGTGCCTATTATTCCAGCTCCGCCTATGATATAAACCGTTCCAGTTGAATCAAGATGGTGAATGACATATTCAAAAGCATCGTTAGAACTTTCAATAGAAGAATCAACTAATAGTAAAGGGGCTTCTTTTTCATGGGCTAGGACACTTGCAGATAAAGCATCTGCAAATTCATTGCCTGTTGAAAGGACTACGTTTTTAACCTTATCGTTGCAATAATACTCAGAAATAACCCTAGCAGTCTCATAACTTGTATGTCCGGAAAGCCTATTAATGCTAACAATTTGTGGTGAGTTAGTAGCTGAACTTGGATTATTAGTAGCAGCAAAGGCTGGTGTTCCTACAGATATACAGCTACATGAGATTAAGATTAAGGCAATTATCTTTCTCTTCATCTAAGACTACACTCCTTCAAATGTCATAACTGGATAATTATCTCATCTTGAAGAAGTGAAGCATGTCGGAACGAGCATCATATTTACTTACTTTTAATTAACAAAAGTGTCCCATTTAAACGAATACCGAAACATTATCTCAGAATCAAAACTTCTGTATGAATATCAATGAGAAATTTCACCTTTGTTACAATGAAAGGAGCTTCCACATTTTCCTCGATATCCTGCTAAGACTCTCCTAAATATCCAAGATAATAAACCTGGCCGATTTAAAACTGTCACTGTTTCAACAGGAATCTTTTTTGCTATCTAGAAATATATCTCATGTATAAGGAGTGAATCAGATGGGGGATAAAAATCCTAAGAAGAAGCCAAAGCAGCCCAAAAAACCGTAGTAAATGTTAGGTCTTAAGGAGACAGCTAACCTAAATTAACCCGGCAGATACCAACTTTTAGTGGGTCAGCCGGGTTAATTTAAGCTTACTATACTTTCGGGTGTCGCTAATAAGGTCTTTAATGAGGAATTGGAAACTACTTATCTCCTTCTTCAGGCACAATGCAAATGAAAGTAAATCTACCACTACCCGTATTTATGAATTGATGCAACTTATTGCTGGGTGCAAATGCAAATGAGCCTGCTTCCAGCGGATGAGCCTGCTTCCAGCGGATAATCCTGTCCGTCCAAATACAAAGTCCCCTCTCCTTCGAGAATGTAAATTATGTGCGGCCAAGGGTGAGTGTGGCGAGGAGTATAACCGCCTTGACCTAGCTCGAATTCTCGCATAACATAGCCTTCCCACCCTTGGGTTGGGGAAATGAGTACTTTCTTGACGGCATTTTTGATTTGGTCATTGTCAACGCGTGTTCCTAAAACGTCACGTACATGACTTACTATCATATTCTTTCAACCTCCCAAAATACCCCAGTATCATCCTCGGCGTTAGGCCTCCCTTAGAAATGAACTGAGTGTTGTGCTACACATTAATTCTTGATTACTTGCTAAATCCCTTCCACTTACAGACTTACTTCACCTAAGCTCGCTCCTTTTGCAAATAACCGCTCGATGTTCTTTTCAATTGACGGATCAGGAATTAGTGGCGGTGCATGGTGCGGTTTGGTTCGGGCATCGATCATCATATTGTCACAGGCCCAGTGCTTGTTTTCATAATAACTATTAACCCCATAAATATCATGTGAAGGATTACTTCGCGTAAACGTCGCCCATAAAAAGTTATGCAGAGAACCACTTATAAACGGACTGTCATCACAAAGGATTAGCATTGGACAAGTCGGCATATCACCCTTTGTCTGAATAGTCGAGCTTAACTCGTCTAATTCCTTTTGTGCTTGCTGATAACTTGAAAATTCAGGTCCCTCGATGGCGACAATCCCAGGCATCACTAAACGCGGATTTTTAAAGGCTCTTAAATCCTTCAACTGGTCTGGGACTGATCTACATAAGTCTCTTTTTGGGTCACCATAGGCGGCAATAACCACTTTGCTACCTGTATTTAACCCCGTTCCCGAATAATCCAGGGTATCGATGGTTGTATTCGTTTGAAAATGAATGTCACGATGCAGATCGATTCGTTCGAGTATATAGGTTAGGAATTCTACTTCTCGATGGGTATCTAAGGGTTGATTCTCTTCGGCCGTGATAAATAAATATTTAGCGAGACTTACATGTCCTGTTCCTAAGATGCGGTTAGCGATGGTGAGAAGCTCAGCCGGTTGTTTGACGTTTTGATACGGCGTGTAGCGTTCGCTTCCGATCGCGAATAGCAAGGGGTGAACACCCGCAACATCTAGAGCATGGACTTCTTTCACACCAGGAATTTCCTGTTTTATCGCATCACCTGTTAACTCATGGATGAGATCGCCGAAAGCAGTATCTTCCTGAGGGGGACGACCAACAACTGTAAACGGCCAGATCGCGTTGGGCTTGGCAAATACTTTATGCACCTTCATCAAAGGAAAAGGATGAATAAGACTATAGTAGCCTAGGTGATCACCAAAAGGACCTTCTGGCTTTGTTTCACCTGGATGGACTTCACCGGTAATTACAAAATCAGCATCAAGACTAATGCAATAACCATCAACATAGCTATAACGAAAACGACGTCCAGCAATCAAACCAGCAAACGTCATTTCACTTAGACCTTCTGGTAATGGCATGATCGCTGCCAGGGTATGAGCAGGAGGACCTCCAATAAATATACTCACCTTTAACGGAACATCAAGCTTTTTCGCCTTCTCTTGGTGAATTCCAATCCCACGGTGAATTTGATAATGCAAACCAATTTCTTTATTTATTTCATACTCGTTACCGCTAAGCTGAACACGGTACATGCCCAAATTGCTGTTCATAATCCCAGGCTTTTCGGGGTCTTCTGTATAAACTTGAGGCAAAGTTATAAACGCCCCTCCATCATCTGGCCAATGGCGAATAAGCGGAAGGTCAGAAATTTGTATTTCCTTGAAACCTGTCAAGTTCTGATTTGCTTTTTTCCAAGGCAGGGCCTTTGAAGCTGCCAATCCTGTACTGAAATGTTTAAACGGATTTTTCAATGCCTTCATTGGATCATTGCGTAAGGCAATTACGTCCTGTGTCGCCCTTAATGTATTCCGAAAAATAAACTTACTTCTCTCTAGGTTACCGAATAAATTAGATACCGCACGAAAATTCGAACCTTTTACATTTTCGAATAACAGTGTAGGACCGCCAGCGGCATTGACTCTCATGTGTATGGCTGCCATCTCAAGGTTAGGGTCGACTTCTTCACGGATCCGCACCAATTGACCGGCTTTTTCCAAATCGAGAATACATTCTTCTAGATTATGATACATTCTTCACTACACCCATTCCTAATAGTAGTTTAATTATCCCCAGTCTAGTGTTCTCTCTCATCAAGCTTCTTATTATAACGCAAAACCTATGGGACAAGTATTACTTCAATGAAGCTTTCCATCGATTTAGGGTTCTCTAGGCAAAAGCCTGAGCTTATAGATACTCGTTTGAGTATATATTTCTAAACTGCTCGAAGTTTTAATGATATTAGTAATTCGACTAAGGTTAGTAATTTTGCAGACTCCATCTTCATAAAATAATAGTTTCCCCTTAGCCCCAACTTCAATATCCCTAAGCCAGACCTTCCTTCCCAATCTGTGAAGAGATGCTGGCACTCCAGGTAAAACGCTGTCGTAAACTCCCTCAATAATAGCAACATCCTCGTTCATATAGCTTCCCCCTGCGAATCCTATCACGGCGAACCTTAAAGTAATCGTCTTCCCAACATATAACAAACAATGTCTCATTTGTATCATCTTCCACCAATTACGTCAAGTGGAGTTCATTACGATCATGGGCTCCCTGAGCTGCGTATTATAACTATTTACTAAGTATTCTGTATATTCAGCAAACTCCTCTTGAAACTATGATTACACAAGCTTATAATAAGTAGTAAATAAAACCAAAAAAAGAGTACTCGTTGCTGCTAATGTCAGGCCGACGGGTACTCTTTCCATTTATGGCTCCAAGGGTTACAACCGGTACAACCGGATAAGTAACCCTTTTGGTTTGATGCCTTGGGAATTTCATTTAGCCTATTAGATATCTATTTGTGTCAGATCGAAAGGCCCAGAATATTATGTAATATAATGGAAAAGGAGGATGTGTAGATGATAATATTTGGTTGTGGTATTGCTATCGTAGTTGTGGCTATTCTTATGCTTATTGCTTTGGGCCTTGTATTCTAATAAAATCTCTCAATCCTTGAACGCGGCCACTAGGAGTGGAAAAAACGTTGCAGTGATATTTATTTGGACTACTTGCCCATGTCCGGGTATTAAATTAGGCTCAGCCGAATTAGCTGAGCCTCTACTGGGTTAAAATTTCTCAGTTACCAAATCAAAGCCTTCAAGCGTGGCAGTGTCATCAATTCGAATCATCAAATATCGTATTCCATCCTTGGTTACTTGCTTAACGTTTTTTAGATCTTGTGGACCGATCGAAATCACCGCTGTGTTATTGTCAATTTTAATCGACTTCGTTGCATAATTAGGGGTAATACTCGATGCTTTAAACTCGTAGTTCTCCCCACCCATAATTCCCAGAAACGAGGATCTAAACTTATCTGCGGTATTAATTCCGCTATTTTCTAAAATTCTCTCCATATCTTTCAAACCTATCATAGAAACTTCTCCACTTTCAGCCTCTACGTCAAGCCGGCGACCAAGTTCCTCATAAATGCGCGAAACAACTTCAGGTTCAATTTCCGTTCCTACAATATCTCGAACAACTTCGAGAAAACGCTCTTTGTCAGCCTTCGCTGTTGATTTAAATTCACAATCTAGCACGTTTTCAACAAACAACGGATTGGGCTTATTATCATTTTTAGTAAAATAAACAACCTTATCAGTCTCTGCTGCATTGTCACTAAATGAAGGAAACATAAAGCCTTCAATAGGAGCGTCTGTATTAATAGTAACGTTCATAGGGAGATTGGTTTTGAACTCTCTATCTTCAAAATCAAATTTAAGCAACTTTTTAGGAATAATAATAGGACAGATACTACCAATGAAAAATTCCATAGTATAGGCTTCGGCACCATCTTCAAGTTCGTTATTTTTCTTCCCAACTGGTTTATAGGTCTCTCCCCGTACAAAGCTGATCATAAAATCCTTCTCATAGTTCTCACACGTTTCTTCAATAATTTTATTCACAATTGTTAATGTCGCTTCTCTAAAATTCTTTGTACGCAAAGTATGAAACATGTGCTTTTGAGTTATATTTTCCCCCAGTTTATTGTCTTTGAACTCTAACTCAAATATTTTAGAATCAATCTTCCCTGACAATACCTTTTTAAAGTTTTTTAAATACAATTCTTTTCTTTCCTCGTCCATCATATCAAAGTATAATTCCTCTGAACATAGAATATCCTTGCTTTCATGTTTAATATAATAGCTGCAAATTTCTTGCATTTTCAATTTTGAGTTGTTGATTTTTAGTTCTCTGCGGATGCCGGCAATATCTTCCTTGTTCATGCATCTATCTCCCTTTTATCAATCGTAGGCAGAACTCTCCCGCCTCTTTAGTAAAAATAATTTAAAACACTGTCAGCTTGTGTTAATCTGTATAACCCAATGACTGATAATTCGAGCGATACCTACAGATTCTATGCTAAGTATACAATATTCGCCATGTATTCTTCTTTTCCTTCCATATACAGAAGTAATCCATGAGAAATAGAAAACCAGACCGTACAATACGTTCTGGTAAAATGGCGCTCCAGAGAGTAGTAACAATTCACCCGTGTTTCAATCACGAGATTAAGCCTTGCAGGTTAAATTTTCTAAATATTCAGTATACTCATATTTGAATTTCCGTCATATACTTTAACTAACACACGGTTTTTATTCATTGAGAGGAGTGGATCATAATGTTGCTCAAGAATTTAATACTAACGTGCTCCTATTGCGATGTTTGTGGTGAAGAAAAAAAGACTGAGTTGATGTGTTGTGAATACTCTTATACCAATGAGCTAGATGATATTACAATTACTGAGGAATCCTGCTGGAGTATCTGTAATGATTGTTCAAATCTCATTAAACCAAGAATTGGGCATAAGTATTAAAATGCACTAAAAGAGTCATTTACCCCTCGGACATATTGTGTCCAAGGGGTTCATCATTAGCACTTTAATTGATCATTACTTATCTCAGTCTTTAAAGCATCTAGTATTTATCTCAGTGAATAACTCATTATTGCATACAACAGTATTCAGTAATAAAAGTAGTGCGCCTAAATACTCTAGGTGCACTACTTTTTATTACTTAATTGTTAAGCTTTAGTTTTTGTCTTAGTATCGTCCACTATTGTATCTACAGCAGCGCTTATAGTCTCGTTGCTTAATCCCAGACCCTCTGGCAAACCCTTTACGTCAATGTTGATGTTCTTGGTTGTCTTGGCGTCGAATGTATTGGCCTTCATTACATCCATAAGGTCGAATCCAATCGTTTCATTTAGTGCCTCAGTCACTGTCTTTAGTGCTCCCACGGTGTACCTCGCTACTTCAGATGTTCCATCTGAACCGCCACCGCCACCAATGATTGTGATTTTATCAATTCTAGATAGAGGCTCAGCAACTGCTCTAGCGATTTCAGGAAGTTTCTCAATAACCATCTGGAGTTTACCAGCCTCGTTCATTTTTGCAAGTGCTTCGGCTTTCTCCGCAAGTGCATCAGCTTCCGCTAACCCCTTCGCCCTTATGGCGCCAGCTTCCGCTTTACCCACAGCCTCAATGACACTAGCCTGAGCCTCACCCTCTAAGCGGAGTTTTTCCGACTCGGCTTCAGCAGCTTTAACTTGCTCATACTTTTTCCCTTCTGCCTCTAATTGTTGTTTTTGTCTAGCCGCTTCCGCAGGCTTAACAACTGTCTCTGATAGCTCAGCTTCTTTTCTTTCAGCCCTCTTCTTAGCAAGCTCAATGTTTTTCTCTTCAGTGATGATTAGTACCTGTACTTGCGCTTCAGCTACTTCCTTATCCCGTTGTTTTTCAAGCACAAGCGCATCCATTTCAGTATTCTTAACTTCCTTAGATGTAATGTTACTCTGAATTTGATAGGCCGCATCCGCTACGGCTTTCTGTGTTTCTTGGTCTCTCTTGTACGAAAGTATTTTTAACTCTTTATCTTTTTCTGCCTCAGCAATTTGAGCCTCAGCCCCCAACTCTGCCTGTTTACCAAGTCTACGAGCCTCTGCCGTTTTAATTTGCTGTTCTCGAAGAGCGTCTGCCGTACGAATTTCACGTTCTTTAGCCGCTTCAGCTTCAGCAATAGCTGCTGACGATTTAACCTTGGCGATTTGTTCTTTACCTAGAGCCTCAATGTATCCTTCATCATCCGTGATGTCATTGATCGTGAATGACTTGAGCTCAAGACCCATTTCACCCAGTTCGGTTCCTGCTACCTGCTGTACTTTAGCTGAAAAACTTTCCCTATCATTGTAGATATCCTCGACACTCATGGATGATACAATTTCACGAAGCTTACCTTTACATATTTCAGATGCCTGGGTTCTGATTGTCGTTAATGTTTGCTCTTCTTTTGCAGAGTTAAACTGTTGTACCGCTGCTAAAATGCTATTTTGATCATTCTTAACCTTAATTACAACAATGCCCTCTGCATTAAGTGGTACCCCTAATGCCGTCTTAGTTTGTCTGATTTCGACAGGAAACATAATGTTCTCTAGTGTAATGACATCCATTCTCTGAATAATCGGGATTACCATAGTACCACCACCAGTTACTACCTTAGGCTTGCCTAACCCTACAATGACAGCCGCTTTGTCTGATGGTATCTTCTTCCAAGTGCTCAACACCGCCACGATGATCAAAATAAGACCTAACAAGATTATCCCTACAACCCCAAAGACCGAACTAAACATAAAATCCACTCCACTCACTCCACTTCATTTATTTATTCGTATAACGGGTGCACATAATAAATATTTGCAACCGTATCAACCCCTGTGATTACAACTTCTGTTCCTTGGTCTATCCTACCAGTATCGTCAAGTTTATAGAAATCACATACCCTAGCCCTGTAGGATATGGCTGCCCCGGTACTATCCAACACTGATACAACACCATCACTATCCTGTGTCACCCTCAACGTTAATTTCCCTACAGACCCCACTATGTCAGCACTCGTGATTGCTAAAGGATTATTACGTTTTAACTTAACTATCACATATTTGTATAACACCACATAAGCGACAAATGATACTAACACTAACAACGCAATAATTACTACTGTGAATAGCGTATTCATCATGTATCGCACAGACAATCTTCCAAGTGACCCAAAAACAATCAAAGCAAAACAAGTACTCATTAAATTGAATGGGACAAGTCCATCAAAATCATGGTCTGTATCTAAGTCAAAATCCACATCGAATATTGACCCGAATACACCTGTTAACAGACTTAGTATAGGTACAGCAAACCCCGTTAGTAAACATACATTGAATATGCTCGTCAAGGTATCAATATTCAAGGTACCCCTCCTTCTTTGTTTACCTAAAACTCTACAGCTGCAGCTATAATGATTGCAGAACGTGGCACAGTGTCCGTTCTAAGTATTTCAAGCGTTCCCCCCAAAAAATCACTTAACTTCTTCAGCTCCCTTCCATCCTTTGGTGATTCTGTAAGGAATACTCTTATAATACACTAAATCAGCCCAAAGAAGGTGGATAATTTCAATTAATTCCTCCTGGCTACTGTCTGATATATAGAGTATAAACGTGGTGCAAAAGGTTACAAGTAATTGGCGTAAATTATAAACTTATAGAAGTTGGGTTAAGTATGGTATCATTCCAAGGGATATCCACTTGCATAGCATCATGCGAATTAGGTCATCATACAAAGGCAGTCCATTAATGAAGAGGGAGGGATTACATTGGCTAAACCAGATAATCGGGCGGATAATGAGGTACACCTGCAAGAGCATATTAACCACACGATAGCCAAATTGCATGAGGCTGAGGATTACCTTGATGAGCATGCAGATGAGATTAAAGCTGATGAGAAGCAAGCTATTGAAGCTAAAAATCATCGACGCAAAGAAAGTATTGACTATTTCATAGCGGAAAAAAGAGACGAAGCTCAACACTAAAAGCCGTGATGTATCTAGAGTTCCATTTACAAGCAGCCTCAATATTATTTTAATTTATGAATACTGGGAACCTGAAGACCCCGCCTCACTGAATGCACTTCATTGAGGCAGGGTCTTGCCTGTTCAAATTTTAACAACATTTTGCTTTGAAATTTTCTGAACAGAACTGGGGATTTCAAAGACATATAAAAATACAATCCTCTACTCAGGGATTAAATCTATTTAGCTTTGGAAGACTTCCAAATTTCCACTCTGTTTTTACCCATACTTTTAGCTTTGTACAATGCCTCGTCCGCTCGCATTAAAAACTCATCCCCTGCTCGGTCAAGGGAAGCACATCTAAAATCAGCCTCCTGTTCCGTGCCAGCTATGCCAATGCTTACAGTAAAGTTAATATTACCCTTTCTACTAGCGATCTTGAGTTGGCTTATTTTCTCTCGTATTTTTTCAGCCACTATTTGCCCTTGCTCTATTGATGTTTCCGGCAGTAATACCAAAAACTCCTCACCCCCAAACCGAGCGGGTAGATCCACCTCTCGCACTTGTTCTTTTAAAGTTAATGCTAAGAGCTTTAGGGCTTTATCACCTTCCAAATGGCCAAACTTATCATTAATTTTTTTAAAGTCATCAATATCTAAGATCAGCAGAGTAGAGAAATGTCCAATACGAAACGCTCGCTCCAACTCGAGCTGAAATTGTTGCTCAAAATATCGTCGATTTGCCAGTCCTGTTAGATAGTCATGCATTGATAATTTTTCCAGTTCATCATACTGAAATTGTAGATTAGTAGTCATAATGTTAAAATTATGAATAACTCTTCGTAAATCATTGTGTCCTTTATTATTTATCCGTTGTGTTAAGTCTCCTTCGGCCACCATCTCAGTGGCGTTGGTAATTTCTTCCAATGGTTTCAAGATTATTCTCGCAAAAATACCACTGGCTAGTAACCCTAGAATTAATACCAGTACCATTGTGCCAACCAACATATACCTACTGCTTTTAATCATGGAATATATTTTTTTGTGATCCATTTCGCAGACAACTACCCAGTTATTTCTCTCCAACTTACTCAAGGCTATGTCTACATTTCCGTTTTCAGTAGATACATTTATTAACAGTTCCTCTTTGGTTTCTGTAATTTGGGATAAAATACCAGGATTGATTTTACGACCCACTATCTTTCTATCCGTATGGAAAACTATTGTCCCCTGCCCATCCACAACATAGATATCGCCTTGTTTCTTTTCTTGAAAACCGTTCACTAAGGAGTGGAAGATATTATTTTCGTTCCATAAGTTGACACTCAGGGCCAAAACTCCTGAAGGTTGAGTGGCTTGCATAACTACGCTACTGACAAATATCACGGGAGATGGATTGGAGCCAGTAATAATAACATCGGAAAGATAACTTTGATTTTTTGCCAGTGGGTATTGAATGTAATCCCGGTCACTAATGTCGTTTTTCTGTTTTAGCTCGATTAAACCTTGAGGAGAAGTATAGAATAGTTGCATTATCCCGTTCTTGTCCGTCACAATTCCTCCGGTAAAGATAGCACTGCTACTTACGAATATATCTAAAGCTTTTGCTGCTTCATTTAACTTTGAGGGATCGGATAAGGTAATTTTATTAGATAAGTATTCAACATCGACAAGACTTTTAGCCAATAGCCAATCAAGTCGATCAGCTAAAAAATCCACATCATTGATCATTACTTTATGGTATTTCTCTTGCACTACATTAGGGGTTATATAAAACAGGGTAAAAGCACCCGGAATACCGATAGCAAGGCTAATCAACAAGCCAATTACAGCAATCAATTGTTTAAACAGCTTGCTTTTAAAAATGAAATTCATCGGTGACCCTCCTAGGATAAACAATCATACTACGGAATCATATCACATCCCATAAATATTTCCATACTTATTTGTAAGATTTCACATTAATTCTTTCTAGATATGAAGTTTGCTTTTATCACTCTTCTACCCTCATCCCACTCTTCATATTCAAGACATAATGCGTTGATATGAGAATTTCTATCTTCTCAACCAACGCATTAAATATCTTCACCAAACTTTTTAAGGAGCGAATCTCTCCTGTTTATGATACGATAGCGATCGCCAAGGAGTGCATGCCGATACCCTGAGGATCTTCTTGAGCTTTTGTAAACGTCATCCAGGCCTGAGTTTAAGATTTAGCATTTACTCTTTCACTTTGAGTAAGTTCATTGAGAATTATGCGTTGTCGAGTTGTCTTTTTAGTTTCCTGAACCCAATATACATACTAATACGCCAGGGTAGGATCATGCTAAAGGCCAAGATGAAGAAGATACCGCTCATTTGGGCAGGATCGATATGTATGGTCTCAGCAAGGATAATTTTCCCGATCATTCTTAGAGCGACTAGGCCTATCAAAGCTACTAAAAAAAGCTTTGATCGGTGGAGATAGATTTGGTTGTCCCGAATTTCAAATTTAGACGTTTTTATTAAGATGATCGAGAAAAGCATTCCCATTACAACGGAACTTATCAGTTCAGGTAATGTTGGTCTAAACATGGGTAGGATAAACATACTTGCACCAGTAGCCATGAACAATGGCGGAAAAATAATCTTTTTTTCTACTGCTGGTTTTTTTGTGTTTCTCAATCGTACCAGATTGACGACAACAACCATTAACACTGACACAACAATTGATGCAATGACTAAGAACTGTTTTGTGAACATAATTAACCTTTCTATCGTCCTGTTTTACACCTATTAAAATCTAACTCTATGCTTTTGTCAAATTAAGCAAAGAGTTAGATTTTTTTAGTAGACTTAAAGAGAGGAAGCTCTTCTAGCTGGCTTCCTATTGTTCAATTGTTCTTAAGGACCTATTCTAAGTGATATCTTTACTAGAAAATTTTCGTATCGCTAACGTTACAAACCCGAGCATGTAAATGGCAATATAAACAAACATCCATAGACTTGCTGGTTTGCCACTGCCTGATAAACTGGCGGCAGACATTGCACTTGCTGCAAGCTCAGAATTCGGAACCATGACCCGTTCCATGGTGTTATAAATCGTTTGGAACGGCGAAACCAAGCTAATAAAAATTCCAGTACCAATGACTGAGTTGTTACTCACGTACTGCCCAATCATCTCGACCATTCCACCCACATTACCTAAAATATAAATGAAGATCATTAAGATTCCATTGGACACTGCTTTTAAAGACACAGATCCAAACAAGGTTAGGCAAAGTACTGCGACTGGCAGCAAAAGATATAGCAACCATCCTGAAATAATTTGAGAGAATGTTAGACTAGTTATCGTGCTAAGCCCAAATAAGGCTCCGATGACCAGAATTAATGAGAAAAGCAACGTTGCGTACGTACAAACTAAAATGACCAATCCGCCAAGTTTGCCAAGAATATACTGATAGCGGTGAATCGGACGAGCGAGAACCCCTTGAATTAGTCCTGACTCTAGTTCTGACGCAATGGCACCCGATCCAAGCATAATCGTTAGCAGGGCAATCAACATGGAAGAAAATTGAAAACCCATTTTTGTAACCATTTGAATCGCAAAGGGCTTAAATTGATTTCCCATTCCACGAGTCATTGATGAGTTGGGAAAATAATTAAGCATGATTGTCCAAAATGCCAAGTACAAAAAGGTGACAATACCCATGACGATAAACGTTTTTTTACGAACGGCTTCATTAAGCGTGGCGATTAATATTGCACCGATGATTATCCCTCCTCCCCAACAATCTGCATAAACACAGTTTCAAGCGTCTCTCGATGCGGTGTTAACTCATAAAGTGTCACACCATTTGAGATAAGACTAGCTGCGAGGGAAGGAATTTCCTCGTAATCGTTTAAACAAACGGTTAAACTGCCATCTGCTAGTATTTGCAATGATTCGTGTTGTATATTTAGCTTTGAAAACAGATCTTCAGTTATGCCCTTGGCCCGGATTGTTAAAGAAATTTTATTCATTAGTAACTCGTCCATCCGTGCGGATTTAACAACGGTACCTTTGTGAATAAATGTAACACTGTCGCAAACTGCTTCCACTTCGCTTAAAAGATGACTGTTTAGAAAGACAGTTGCTCCTTCATTTTTCAAAGCAACAATAATGTCTCTAACATCTTTACGACCAATTGGATCCAGAGCAGATGTTGGTTCATCCAAAAAGATCAGTTGTGGATTAGGCAGCAACGCACAGGCTAACCCTATGCGTTGCTGCATCCCTTTACTATACGAACCCACTTTATAGTTTTCTTGCCCAACGAGTCCTACTAACTTCAAAACCCTGCCAATTTGATCCTTCTTATTATTCAATTTGATTAATTGGGCGTGGAAATTTAGCAAATCTATACCTGTCATCCAATCTTGATAACGGAAGAGTTCAGGGAGGTAACCCATCTTTTCTCTCGCAGAAGCATCGCCAAGCGGTCTACCCAGTACTGTGCCGCTTCCGGATGTCGGAAATACAAGACCCGTTAACATCTTAAGACAAGTACTTTTCCCAGCACCGTTACGGCCAAGGAATCCATAGACTTGCCCAGCTTCTACTGAAAGGTTGATTTGGTCACATGCCGTTTTAGTACCATACTTTTTAGTAAGAGCATGGGTTTCGATGATCATTAACGAACACTCCTAGCGATTTTTGCAAGCTCAGCATCCGTTTTATTACCGATTAAGCCATACAAATTGCCATCTTTGGTCCAAATCAGCACAGAAGCGTTCTCCATATTGGGCATTTCTTCTGTAGCCATTTTATGAGCTTCTTTCATTGCAGCAAATTTTTCTTCACCGTATTTGTTAATGAATGTTTGGCTCATTTCATCCATGAATGCGACCTGCGACTTACCTTTTAAATCTTCAAGAGATGTACTATGTGATCCTGGTGCTTTCATATCTTGAGGAATAGTATCAGTAAATCCTTTTAAATCTGACAAAGTGTAGATGTAACCATTTTTCCCACCCAAATCGACGTCTCTTCCGAAACCAACTAGGACAGGAAGATAGATATCAGAACTATCTTCATCGATTTCAGCAAGTTGTTGGCGAAGATTCGTAGGAATTAACGGCAAATCTAACATGACATCTCGTAATTCTTTTTTTGCAGCTTGGGGCGCTTCTAAATAGGATTTCTGTGTCGCTAAGAATAGGACATCATCATAGTTTGCGTAGGCAGCAGCTGAAGATACCATAGACATTTCGACATTGTTTAGATTGCTGGAAAGCTGTTTTGGACTCTTAACTGCTTTCAGCAGTTCGTTGAAAGCATCCACATCTAACGTGAACGTCATTTTGCTAGAATCCATCGCTGAAATCTCAGGCTTTTGAGATGCTAATTCACGTGGCAAACGAAGTTTGAAAGCATCAAACTCTTCAGCCTCTTTCAGTTTTGTTACTTCATGTTGTGGTTGTGAAACAACGTTAATAAGAGAGTTGTGTTCAAAATTCTTTCCTTTGAAATCTTCTTTTAGATTAGAAATTGTCTGCATTCCTTCTTGCAGGTCCGCAATTGTAATTTGAAGTGTTTTCACATCGTTGACGCGGAAAATCGATAGAGCATCAAAACGCTAACGTTTGCACTGGTTTTACAAACGTAATAAGTGCCAACATAAGCGCTAGTGAAGCCAAGGTAAATATTTTTCGTTTCATGCCATCAAATCCCTTCATATATTAGTTCGCTCCTCCTCTTTTTACATCAAGAATATGTCCTCAATGTGACCTCTTTATTAATTTCTAAATGGCAACTTAACAACAAAGGTTGTCCCTTGACCCATTTCACTGCTAAACTTTATTTCTCCATCATAGATTTCCACGATCTTCTTAACGATTGCTAAACCAAGACCGCTACCCTCTATGGAATGCGATTTATCAGCTTTAAAGAATTTTTCAAAGATTCGTCCTTGATCGATTTTGGATATACCAATACCTTGATCCTTAATTTCGGCAACGACCGTGTTTGAAATTTTTTTAGCTTGAATAAAAACAGTTCCAGATTCAGCAGAGAATTTAATAGCATTCTCAATTAAGTTCAACCAAATCTGTTGGATCAGGGCTTCGTCACCCATGTAAACCATTTCATCAAGATCTATGTCTAGTTCTAAGTTTTTCTTAGACCATTTTTCCTCGAGAAGAACAATCGTCCTCCGAATCTGCTCATCTAAGGAAAACCGTTTAATACTCTCTGGGATGAATTGATGGTCCAGCTTAGAAAGTCGCAGCATATTTGAACTTAAATGACTTAATCTCTTAGTCTCATCAATGATGATGTTTGTGTAAGCTTGAAAATTTTCTTCTGACAAATCCTTATCTTGGAGCATTTCGGCGAAGCCTTGTATAGCCGAAATAGGTGTTTTTAACTCATGGGATACGCTGCTAATAAAATCTTTTCGTAGATATTCCATATTACCGAGTTCTGTCGTCATTAAGTTGAAATTCTGGGCCAACATTCCTATTTCATCATTGCTCTTATAGTCTATCTTCATTGAAAAATCACCCTTAGCAACCTCTTTTGCTGCATTGCTAATTCGAATGATTGGGTCAGAAATCTTCCTAATGGCAAAGTATAATAGTGAACCTCCTAAGGCTACACATAAGATCAGGGTTACGAACATGAAACTTCCAAAAACTGCATGCGCTTCGCTGACACTCAGGTCATCATGGAACACTAAGAAAAGACTAGTCATCAGGGCAAAAGATACAAAACATGAGAAAAACAAGATTCCGATGGCAATCAAGGTCCCTTTGGCACGAATTGAGTTCGACAATTTATTAATCATGAATTTTCTCCGCCTTATAACCAAGTCCCCGAATCGTAATGATTTTAAACTCTGGTCTGTCTTCGAACTTCTTACGAAGCTTTTTAATGTGACTATCCACCGTTCGTTCATCGATATCCGTATCTAGTCCCCAGATTTCAGACATAAGTTGCTGCCTTGTGAAAATTCGCTTGGGATAGCTTAACAATTTAAAAAGGAGCAGAAACTCTTTTTTGGGCAATTCAATCTGAATGTCTAGCCCATTTATGCTCAGATTGTCATAGTCCAGGACGATTTCACCTATAACTAGTTTATGTTCATTGGTAATTTTAGCCCGTCTTAACAGAGCTGCTACTCTCAAAATCATCTCGTTCATATCGATTGGCTTTACCATATAATCGTCTGTACCCAATCTAAACCCTTTTTCCTTGTCTTCAAAGCCCTCTTTAGCCGTCACCATTAGAATAGGCAGGTTAAAATTTGCTTCTCTAAGGCTTTCAATAAGTTCAAAACCATCCATAAGCGGCATCATAATATCACTAATCATTAAATCAACTTGTTGGTCTTCAAGAATTTCGAGAGCTTCTTGACCATTTTGAGCTTGTAAAACGTTATAACCCGCTTGTTGCAAACGAGTTTTCATTAACATAAGTAAGCTTTTATTATCCTCGACAACCAAAATTTGAAACATGGTTAAACCTCTTTCAAAAGATTACAGGCTTATTGTTCAACTATCACTAACATAGCTAATCAACAGCTTAAGTCATTAAAATCCCTTTTTCAAATTTACCGTTTCAAGAGGAGTGTAACTTAATAATGTGACTTGAATGTGCCCAAATCATACGGTTAATCCAATATTACTTTATATTTTTACATTATTATAATAAATCATACTTTATCGGCAACTTTCGAGTTCCATAGTAGTCTTGCGGCAGGGATGGTCCGCTCCTCCTGTTGCGCGATGCCCAGTTCAAGAAGCTGATCCGTAAACAGTATAAATACATCAAGGATGTTGCAAGTGAAGGATTTTTGTAAGAACGTTAAAACCGTAGGGAAGGGTATATACGCAGAGAGCTTTCTATTGAAGCGGCTATACTTTATCTGAAAATGTATCAAAATATAGTTTTTCAGCAGCCTGAAATGCTGAAAAATAGCAACAAGGATTTGTGGAAAGAATTATGTGATTTAATGCTATATGGGCTGGCGGGACAGCCTATCACTGATAAGACGGAGTAAGTTGTATTCTGCTCTGGTTTAATTAACCGTTTGTCCAATAAATAAAGATCTTGAATCAACTTTCATTGATCCAAGATCTTTACTTTTTACAATTCAAACCCGTGGAATATGGTGCGTCTTCGCATACTTCACCTATCCCATTTAGCTGGTCTTATTTTCTTCATAATTGATAAACGCCATATTACCAAAAAGATCGTATCTTATGGACAAATGAGGTTCATCCAAGACAGCTCGAAGTTGGTCTATGTTTCTGGGTACTAATTTGCCCGCGTTTCCCAAGGCCTTAAGATATCTGTCACCAACACGATTGCCATGAACCAATGTTGAAAAATACATCTTGCCATCCTCTGCTAAGACATTCTTTAATCCAATCATTAAGTTTTTAATATCATCTAGGCAGTGCAGTAAATTTAATGAAATTATTTGCACGCTACCCAGTCGTATATATTCCCAAACCCTGTATCATAGGAATTAGCGACTTCGGTGTTCTGATAGACCGTGTATATATGCGGTTCAATGAGTCTGAGACTTACATTATCTTGGAGCAACTCAGATAAGCCATTTTCTCCAGGTTTCACCATGTTCACTTTACGGCCTCCTTTAAATATTTGATTTAAGGTCCTGATGTTCAAATTCCTGACAGGATCTCTAATATCATTACTTTTTTCAAGAACGTAAAGGCTAATCTTTGGATCCAGGCCGGGCCCGCGATCCTTGACATAGAAAAAACCGCCCTCATAACCGATTTCACAGCCGCCGCATGTATCCAGTCCGCTAATTCCTTACAAACCAGCATCGACAGTTTACTTTTGGGCACCCCTGCTTTTTGGGGCAATGTCTCCATATTTCTGAATAACTTCCAGTCTTCACGTTCAAAAAGCATCGCTGAATTCATTCCTCCTGCAAGAATAAGGCATTGTAAACAATATGTAATATGATATGCTTATACACCCGCAAGAGGGAACGCCCCATTCCTTTCCGGTGGCCATAATTTCAGAAAAAACAAAAGCCCAGGACGGGTAGAACCCAGTCTTAGGCTTATTGGATGCCTTCCGTAGAAAAACATTTATTGCAGGATAGGCATATTGTTTTTGGGGCTCTCCATTGCCATGATTTCAAGTTTAAGTGGATGCAACCCCAATAAATATTTTGCGGTTATCAAATCATCTTTTGCAAAATCACACCATGATTTTGACTATGCCGTTCTTGTCCATAGAGCTTCACCCCATCTCTGAAAATTGTTCTTTCAATAGTGAGAAGTTGCTTGCGCTGATTAAATACGCTTTCCTTGCCGACAATAATGTCTACTGCCCGAATATCCTTCCGGCTGATCGCTCCACCAATTTTTTTCATTGCTTCAATAGGGCGCATACTATTATCGGGGATAACCACATAAATGTCAAAGTCACTTTCATTATGAGGCGTTCCATATACAAAGGAACCAAACAAGTATATTTCATTAACTATAACTGTATCTAAAATGGCTTGCTTAATCGTTTCAAGCTCTTTACTTGCGGCAGCGTCCATATAAAACACCCCGATCTCAATGCTATTGTTTTGTTAGTTTTCATTATTCTAACGTAATTATTATATCACAATATGGTATAAAAAGGTAATATACTTCACACCTAACTAAATCGAAATACTTTTCCTCTGGGTATAAACGGTAGGTTATTCCCTTTCGGCATTAGGAAGGCGTGATCCCGATGAATCCTAAGCGGCTCACAATAGCCATCGGTGATAAGCAAAAGCGGACCATTTTTTAGGAAATCCTCCGCTTTCTCCAGCAGATCAATGCCGGGCTGCAGGATTGTACCTCCGCGTCCTTTGATCTTAACACTTTCAGCGATGGCTTCAGATGGCAGATATCCTTGATCATAGGTAGCCGCATCACAAAAGACCACCCTTACTAAGGGTACATCCCGGGAAATACTGTAGCTGGCAATAGCGCCCAAGGCTTTGGCCAGCAAGGAACGATCCATGGAACCTGAGGTGTCCAGAATAACCCCGTAAGTTCTTCCTTCCTCAGATCCTGCTTCAGGTATCCACCGCGGACGGGGTATATCCGGAGTTGATGACTGGCGGCGACTGGGACGGGCATAAGACCGCACTTTTTCCAGTGGTGAGCAATAGTGATCAAACCATTGCGCCAGTTCAACATCCCAAGGCACAGGCGGCTGACTCAAAGCTCTGATCTCTTCTATTAACCCTGCAGGTAGCGTTCCACGTCCTTGTTCATCATGATAGGCAAGTCCCTGACTGAGACAACGGCGATAAAAATCATCAAGACTTTCCCCATCCCCGCTAGACCGCCAGTCGGGCGCATTCTTTTCCAGCAAATCTCCAAGCCCGATTCCTCTTAAGGTTGCCAGCTTTCGATACGTTCTCATGTCCAGAACACCTCGTCAGGGATCGGTAGAAAAATACCCAGATTATTCGAGCGCTAAGCTTACAGCCCCTTTTGCGTGAAGTAATGTTGTATCAAATAACGGTACAGTCGAGTCCTCAGGTTTAACTAATAGGCTAATTTCTGTACAACCTAGAATGATTCCATTTGCACCTTGCTCAATTAAATCCTGAATTATTCGTTTATATCTAGCTCTAGATTTATCTAAGATCTGTCCTAAGCATAGTTCGTCATAAATTACTGTATTTACTACTACCCTATCTGTTTCCTTCGGAACTAAAACCTTTATACCTTGGGCCTCCAAACGTGATTTATAAAAATCCTGTTCCATAGTATATCGTGTTCCCAAAAGGCCAATAGTTTTGATTCCACTAAGAAGGACCTGTTGTGCAGTGACATCTGCAATGTGAAGTAATAGGATTCCGATGGCTGACTGAATCTCGTTAGCCACTTTGTGCATAGTATTCGTGCAAATGACAATAAAATCTGCCCCAGCTAACTCAAGACTTCGAGCAGCATCTGTTAGAATTTGAGCAGCCTTTTCCCAATCACCATTTCTTTGACAGATCTCTATTTCCTCGAAGTCTACGCTATAAAGAATGCATTTTGCCGAATGCAAACCTCCGAGCCTTTGCTTAACTTCTTCATTAATAATGCGATAATATTCAGATGACGATTCCCAACTCATCCCTCCGATTAAACCAATTGTCTTCATCCATTTCCCCTCCAATTTATTTTAACTAAGTTCTGTTGTCACATATTTGATAAGGTAGTAACGGAGCATTCCCTCTTCTTACGATTTTCTTAAGGTTCAGAATAATAGATTACTATATATAGTTTAGTCAAACTCTCCGAAAGATTTTTATATTCATGTGCTTTATCGGCGAGAAACCTTATTGAATCTCCCTCCATTAAAAAATAACTAGCATCTTTGATTTTTAACTCAAATGAACCCTTACTCACATGAATATATTCTTCTACGCCCTTATCATGAGCTTCTGATGGATGAATACACCCAGCTTCTAAATCAGCCACAAAAGTTTCAAATCGTTTATTAGAATCAAAGGGAAATACCGGATATACCTTATACTTATTATCACTTTCAGTAAGTGGACTATTATTATCCTTCTTAATAATTACTAATTCAGAAGGTTCAGTTTCAAGTAGTGACGTAAAAGACACATGTAAACCGTTCGCAATTTTCCATAAGGTAGAAACGGATGGATTGGTTTCCCCTCTTTCTATTTGTCCTAACATTCCTTTACTTACGCCTGACAATTCAGCAACTTTATCGAGACTAAACCCTTTATTCTTACGATACTTATTCAAATTATTCCCTATAACTAAATTTAAATTATCCACAAGGCATCCTCTTTCTTGTGTATTATATTATACACATGGTACAATAAACTATACAATACTATACCACAAAAAGAATAAGGAGGAAATTGGATGAGAAAGTTACTGAGTGGTGCTCATGAGGCAATTGGGCAAACACCAATGGTAAATTTGAGTCGTCTCGTAAAGGAGTATGGAGTAAAAGGAAGAATATATGCCAAACTCGAATATTTGAACCCAGGTTTTAGCAAGAAAGATAGAATTGCCTTACAAATCATTGAAGAAGCAGAAAAAAACGGAGAATTGCATAGAGGACAACCCGTTGTTGAACTGACAAGTGGAAATACGGGAACAGGTTTAGCTATTGTATGTGCTGTTAAAGGCTATAAGTTTATTGCTGTTATGTCAAAGGGAAATTCCCCTGAACGTGCTAGAATGATGAGAGCTTTAGGTGCTCAAGTGGTGCTAATAGACCAAGCCCCAGAGTCACCAATAGGTCAGGTGTCTGGTATGGACTTAGCATTAGTTGAAAAGGAAGCAATTAAAATTGTTAAAGAACAAAATGCCTTTAGAGCAGACCAATTTCATCATATAGGTAACGTTCATTCTCATGAGTATCACACAGGAGAAGAAATGTGGGAACAATGTGACGGAGATATTGATGCATATTTGGATTTTGTAGGAACAGCAGGGACATTTATTGGCTGTGCAAAAACTTTAAAAAGGCACAAATCCGATATTAGATGTTATGTCGTCGAACCAGAAACAGCTTCTTTTTTAGCTGGTAAACCAGTTTCAAATCCAAACCATAAGATACAAGGCGGTGGATACTGTATGGAACTAGGGTTCATAGAGAAAGAGTTGGTATCTAGTTATTTAAGTATTACTAATGAAGAAGCAATTCAGATGGCAAGAAGTTTAGCTAAAACTGAAGGAGTATTTGCAGGTTTTTCTTCTGGGGCAAATGTAGCTGCCGCAATTAAACTTTTAAGTGGTGCTGAGAGAAATAATTCGATAGCACTAACAATAAACGATTCAGGATTAAAATATTTAAGCACAGATTTGTATGATGCCTAATAACAGAAAATGGAACACGCTATTCGCCTTATATGAAGTGCCCTAGGAGTCTGCCCTATATTACTAAACCCATCAAATGTGGTACCTAATCTTTCATGTCTTCACGTCATTTTAGCTAGCCATCATTATCAGTCACTTTGGCGGGATTATAGCCCGCAATAAGGTCTATCATTTATTAACTTCCAAATTATCAAACCTAGACCAATCGAGAAATTCCAACAATCAGGAAGATCACTATGTCCAAAGCACAGTAAATAGCCCTGGACCCACCGCCCGCGATAACTCGTCACTCATTTCGACAAATGCACACAACTTTCAACGTGCCTTGGGGCTACAATTCGGATGTATTTATAATAAGCATCTTCTGACATTTTGTTTACTCTTCATCATCCTTAATACTGTCAGTCAATCTATCAAAATCAGACTGAAAAAGCCTATCCTGAATGATTCGGTATTTTTCAAACTCGCTCTCTGCAAATTCCTTAGCAATAGCAGCGGTCACGTTTCCTGCGTTCTCTAATATATCTTTTTCATTGAATTGCAGGAATGCGTTTAGCTTCTTAGCCCAGTCTTCCATTGTCATCGGGATATTTCTCTCAGCCTGGCTTTCTGCATAATCAAGATACATCGTTACAAATAATATCGCAGATTGTACGCTCCATATTATAAACCTTAATCTTTCTGCCAACAAATGAAGGTTCTTGGTACAAGTTGTTATTAATAGAGTCCTTACTATCCGGCAGTTTTTACATTGTGGTTACCCGATAAAAATACTGACGGGTGAGCCAACCACTTAATTGAATATGACAGCTACAGGAAATAGAGCAGTATATTCCGCTTTACTAGGAAAATCCTCCAAATATTGTAGATGTAATCTTGGCAGTATTTTAAGTGACCAGAGCGTTATGCCCTGGTCTTTTTCGCGTTTGTTCGTACTGCATTACTGCTAATGAATAAAGAATGTTAAATATTGAGTGAGCGCAGAAGTTCAATCAGGTCAGTTAAGGAGAACGGTTTTGTTATGCAATGCTTTATTAAACCACTTTCTAGTGCTACTTTCACGTCCTTTTGGTCTGTATATGCAGAAATAAATATAACGTTTAAGTCTGGATATAAGTTGTTGATTTCAGTTAGAACTTCTATGCCCCCTATACCAGGCATTTTTGAATCCAAAAGAACAACTGATGGAATACATTCTTGGATTCTTTCTAAAGCCTGCAAACCGTTGGAAGCTGTGTCGACCGAATAACATTCGTTAGCTAGAACCTCTGTTAACATACGACGGATTCCATCATTGTCATCGACAACTAACGCTTTTTTCAAAACTAGCCTTATCCCCTCTCCTAACCTTTGCTGCACAGATTTTAAGATGATTGACTACTCTTTATTCAATTGCTCGATAAAGGTTAAGATAGTTGACTTTAATTCCTTAATCTCATTTTCGATTGTATTTCTTTCTGTATTCAACTGCATAAATCCTTCAATGACCGTAATATGATCCACGATTTTGTCAACAAATTCTAGTAATTCTCTTTTATCCTGTCGCTTCTCACCTAAAATGACGGCGTAAATCTCACTGCCAATGGCGGAAGAAGTGTACTGACAACATGCCAAGATCTGTAGAATTGCAACGACAACACATGCAAATTAAGAAAAATCCCCAACACGCACATGCTAATCAATGTGTATATTGGGGATAATGTGGATAACCTTTACATAGCAGTACCACGTTGCCGTTCAGTATCCGCTAAAATACGCCCAATGTGAGCGTCCTCAATGACCTCACTTCCTGTTCGCTTAGCCTCATACAGGGCATGAGTACAAATCGTGTTAATGAGTCGAGGAATTCCCTTTGTCTCTGAGTGGATAAGTCCGATTGCACTATCCGTGAAAACAGGGGTAGTAACTCCAGCTTGCTTCATTTGGTGGCGAATATACGTTGCAGTCTCTTGG
>NZ_JUEE01000151.1:0-22442 GCF_000802135.1 Desulfosporosinus sp. BICA1-9 | reverse complement strand
GCGCATCCAATACATCGTAAAGTTTTCAATAGCTAAAACGCTGGCTCGCAAATTCGACATCAGCATAAAGAAAGTGTTCGCTCGATACAGCAAAGCTCTCATGATCAATTACACAAATGCCAAAGGTAAAGCCTGCTCAGTCAGTCTGGCACTATACAAATCTTTTTCGAGACAAAAGAACTTCTTCGCCAAAATCAAGTTGGCAGTTAAATCGTTTCTTTTCCTGCCCAAGTTCAGCTTGATGGACCCGCTTGCCCATGCCTGCTACATCTGCGGTAATCAGCAGTCCCATGTCAGCATGTATCACAGGAAAACGAAGAAGAAGCTCGACAAGCCCTACTCACCGATTGCCACGATCATGCTGGCCATCAACAGGCGTCAGATACCCCTTTGCGCACACTGCTTTGCTAATGTCGAAGCTGACAGGTTCCAGTTTAATCAGCTGAAACGACGATAACTCAATTGGAATATGGAGAGCCGTATGCGGTGACAAGTCGCTTGTACGGTTCGGGAAGGGGCGGGTTACTTTGCTAATCCGCCTATTTCATACTCAAAAACAAAATGCGTTGGTGTAAGAATTTCTATCTTCTCAACCAACGCATTAAATATTTCATCATCAAACTCTTCAAGTAGTGAATCCCTGCTGTTATATTGTCTCTAGGATCTCATCAAACCTTTGTTTCAGCCCATCCTTCAAGTCGTTTATATTATCATGCTCCAACCTTTTCTTTCTTTCTTTCTTTCTTTCTTTCTTTCTTTCTTTCTTACTTCCTCCGGCTCACCCGAAATGCTTTTGTACTCCTCATTATAAACCTCAGCATCGACGCCACTATTACCAGAGTTAAACAACTCAACTCCATACATCCTTGTTTCAAATTCTACTTTCTTGTTCAAGCAATCATACAAAAAAGGTAAGGTGTTGAATGCCTCTTCTTGGCTATTAAAATAAGCCCTAGTTTCAATTTCATAGAGCATTCTCTTTTCCATAATCGCTAATCACCCCTAAATTATGATTCATTCATTATTCTTCTTTTAAACAATGGCACTTGCAACTCTCTATTATCTGACATAGCCCCCAATGTTTTTCTCAAGAACCATAAACTTTTTAGATAAGTATGGCTTAATCTCTCCAGTCTCAGAATAGCCCATACTTTTCCAGAATTTCAGCCCTTTCTCGTTACCAAATAAAACACCTAAACGAACTCGATTGAGTTGTCGACTAATAGCCCACTCTTCTAAGGCTTCATATGCCTTACTACCAATTCCTTTCCCTCGACTGAAAAGTTCAAGTACCATTAATGCTAAAGTTAATGTATTGGGAACTGGGTAACCCTTAATCAACTCAAAAACGCCTACTAGTTGTTCCTGTCCATCAACAAAAATGCCTAACAAAACTTTCTCCTTATCCTCAACCCCCTCAGGTCTATAATTAAATAAGTCTTGGGCAGCGGTCGATTTTATAGGTTCCTCATCCTGGAAAATAAGATAATCAGAACATCTTACCAATAATGCCTGAAGTATCGGAAAATCTTCTTTTTTAAGGACTTTTAATTCTGCTTCCACTTTTTATCTCCTTTTGCGTGATGTCAGTTAACGTCTCCGCATGCCGACGTGCCTGAAACTTAGCGCTACTGCGTTTATTGAAGGCATAATGAACGTATACCCGTCACTCCTAATCCATCTTTTCCTCACAACTGTGTTGACTCCATTAGTTTTGTTGGTCAAAGGCTATGAGTGTTTACAGACGACACTTAATGGCTTGAGAGGCAACCTCTTAGTTGAGGATAAGAATTGGTTAGAGATTTTTGCAATCGCTATTGGAATAATGCGGTTGAATACTTAATAAAAAATCATAAATCGACAAAGTTTCCTATTGATATGACGTAATTCCTTAGTGTAAAATAGAAATCCGAGGCGTTAATTCAGGAAAAGGAAGTTGGCTAGTCTATTGTGGAATATCAAATCTCGCATTTAAATATGTTAATTGAAGTAACGAGAGAGAAACTTGTTCAATTAACCAACAAGCGTAAATCCTTTACTCATCCAGATGTCATAGAGCTTAGTCAGAAGTTAGACCGATTACTGGATGAATACCAAGAACTGCAATACAATCTCGCCAATCCCCACGGTTGGCTTTACCATAATTATTCAAAGTTATCTTCCTAATTGTCGCTCAAGCTCTCATTCGGGGCTTGAGCTTTTTACGGCCTAACTTCGGAACGTATAATAGACAAAATGATTATAAATTTATTCTCAAACAACTTTCGCATCGACACGCCTGTTTGCGTATTGTTAAGTAATTGGCATAAATTACTTTCACCTAGAATTGAACATGTTTCCTGAATATTCCTACACTGTCGGGGGAGGCAAGCAGTTTCGTCCATTATATGATTTTATTTACGGATTTCTTAAATTCTTTTGAAACTCCTTTGGAGGAACACCTATTTGCTTTCGGAAGCGTTCAATATAATAGCTAACGCCAAATCCCATAATCCGAAATTTGACTGACTGTCATATCAGAATTCTCCAATAAATACAAACTTTTGTTGATTCGATAAGAAATCAAGTATTCAATAGGAGAAACTTGAATCGTATTTCTAAAAAATCGGCAACATTCTCCTCTGCTCACATTAGCAGACGATGCAATGTCTTCCAGACTGATTTTATTCATATAATTCTGCTGAATAAAGCTTAAAAATGTCTTAAGTCGGTTCTGGTTGGTTTCAGATGGCTTATACGTTCTCTGTAATATATCTTTCATATTTGTTACAATATTGAGCCAAACTTGGGTAAACTCAATCAGAATGTTAAGTTCATAAGCAAATTCTCTATTTTCATATAAGAAATTTATCCTATGCAG
Source organism: Desulfosporosinus sp. BICA1-9 (assembly GCF_000802135.1). Classification (NCBI taxonomy): domain Bacteria; kingdom Bacillati; phylum Bacillota; class Clostridia; order Eubacteriales; family Desulfitobacteriaceae; genus Desulfosporosinus; species Desulfosporosinus sp. BICA1-9. The sequence goes on along the minus strand of NZ_JUEE01000151.1, from coordinate 19,582 downwards.
CCTGTCTAAAATATCTTTCTGCCAAGGTACAGTATTTTCAAGTAGAATCACAGGAAGACATCCTGATTCTATAAATGGAGTTACATATACAGTATCTATAATACTGCCTTAAGGCATATTTATAATATTCACTTTGATTAAATAGTGCTTTACTTATTTCATCACGAATTGGGAATCGATATCTGCAAATTTTCACACTGTACAGATCAAAATACTCTTTTACTGTTGCATCCGACATCAAATTAAATCTCACACTCTTCCACCTCGGAATAAGATAATGTGAGGTGGTTACATGTATACGAGTAGTATTTAACTGACCCAGCCGCTTATAAAGCTCATAGCGGCCCTGGGGATCCAGTTCGGCGGTCGGCTGATCCAGAATCAAGAGTGGAGCGTTGAGGGCTAAAACACCAGCCAAAACAACTCGTTGGGCCTCCCCGCCTGAAAGGGAAGCGGTTTGTCTGCTTTCATAGCCGGTTAAACCCAATCCTTTTGGTACTTTCTTGATATAATAAATAAAGATATACCATTATAAATTAGTATGAAAAAAGGAGTAATATGTATCATAACTTGGATTGGAATGTTTATGACTATGGTTTATTTACTGGCATGTGCTACGGTGATTGTAACTTCCTGTTATCAAATAGTTAAGAAAATTCATTGGACACCTAAAAACCATAGAGCTAACCCGAGGTTTAATAGAGAGTATGATTTAAGATGTTAGATGTTTTTTCTGAAAAGCACCCTTTCTTTAATTAAGAGAGGGTGCTTTTTGTTTGAAATGCCGTTCATTGCCACTCATCTTTTTAATTCAATTATTCAATAGATGCAGCATCTTTAAGCCCATCTCCAATTCAAGGCGGTTCTTATTATCTTCTAAATCCAATTGTGTCACTTCTTTAATTCTATCTAAGCGGTACAATATCGTTTTATAATGAATGAATAGTTCTTTAGCCGCCTTGCTGGCATTTCCATTGCATTCGAGAAACACTTGTAAGGTATAGAGCAGTTCTGCATTGTTTTCCTGATCATAGTTGAGTATTTTGAGCAAAGATTTAGGAAGGAATTCCTCAAGTGAATTTCCTTCCGCGAATTTACATAGAACTCGGAAAACTCCCAGTTCAGAAAATCCCACGATTGAACTCTCCTTGTGGAGCATTGCTCCATAGGTCAAAGCATCCTGTGCTTCCTTATAGCTTCGTGGTATATCCTGAATACACAGTGCTTCATCTCCGATTCCCACTTGAATCGAAATCTTTTTCATTCGCTTCTTAATCTGTTGCTGAACTTCCTTACCCACACCTTTGATCTTTTGTAATAGGCTCCCATCCTTCTCTGTTACAGGCCAAAGAACAACCACGGTATCTACTTTATTGCCGATAATAAAATCCTTAGTATGGTTCCTTATAGCACTCGAGATGATCGAGGTGATTTCCGATTTCAAACCCTGGAGGGCCATCTTATTCTGATTACGATTTTCCAACAAGTGAGCATCTAAATTTTGAAGATCAAAGACAACAATTTGATAGGGACGATTAAGATCCCATTCCATAAAGTTAGCCCGTTCTAAAACATTAGCAGAACTCATCTCACCGTTCAAGATCTGTTCTATGAGATCATTTTTAAATCTTTGTTCGACTTCGCTGACCGCAAATCGCTTGACACTATCCAACGTGACGACCGTGGCAGCATTTTCCAAACAGATGAAATCCATTTCTTCTAGAGGCTTGTTCAATTCGGCTATCGTTAAAAAAGCCTTAACCTGACTCAAGGCTTTAATTTGCACAACGACTTGCGGAACGAGATCATCTCCTAGAGCGGGGTAATTTACTTTCTGCCGATAATAGGAAAACTTTTCATTCAAGTTTTCGCGTAGCTCACGTTCTTGAGGCTCCTTGAACCTCTCTATCCGAGGGTCTGTTGCTTTAAGGCATTTGAAATTCTTATCATACACTGCGACTGGATTGCCTACTAACTCTTCTAGCGTTCGAATAATAGCTTCCAGCCCTTCACATTGTAATGCTAATGTGGTAAAGCGTTCCTGGATATCTTTATAGTATTTCAACTTAACGACTTGAGAATTAAACAGCTGCTCCATCACAGGATACATAATATCTACAAACCGGATATTTCCTTCCAATTCGATAAGCGGCAAACCAAACTCATTGGCCGCATCGATGACCTCTTGCGGAATAGTTTGAACGAAGCGCCGTATTTTAACGGCAAGAGCACTGACTTCTTTTTGGGATAGCAATTGAATAAATTCGCGATAATTTTGTCCCTCGCCAGGACCAGCGTACAAACTGGTTAAGAGAAGTTCTCCACCCGAGAGCCAATTTACAATATCAGGAGCTTCGATGATGGTAACACCTTTGACTACATTATCAAGCTTTTGGTATCCCGCAACCACTTGAGACGTTTTCAAGGGACCGATTTGCAATAAACTTTTGACTGTAATCTCCACTGTTACCACCTCAAAAACAGATTTAGCGTTTGTTTAAATCTAAATAAATACCCTTATCCTTGTACCTTGAGATTTAATGAGAACGCAATTAGAGCTTAATATCTCGGTTACAGTCTTTTGTATAGATATAAGTAAACGGTGTGCGCCCAACTCCATAGCAAGCTTGAGGAACATAAGGACCAAACCAGATAAAGTCTTCTTTCTTCACAGGAATCCAACGATCGTCGATGAGATAAACTCCTTCACCTTCCAGAAGATAGAGTCCATGTTCTTGGACATGGGTCTCAATAAACGGATGGCAACCTCCCGGATAAAAGCTCAAGGTATGGAAGTTTACATCAAAGCCTAAATCACTTGGCAGCAAATTCTTAATCCGGACATTATCCATGCCATCGTAAGCTTCATCTGGCATATCATTGAGTCTAGCAACCACAATTCTAGCTTCATGACCGTCCACAGCACGGTAACGTTGTTTGTAAAGAAGCAGCTTCCAAGGTCCATCAGACTCGTTCTTGAGACTTACGTCCAAAGATTCCGGAGCAAAAACGTAGCCACTTTCATCGACAGAATACTCTTCTCCTTGGACTGTAACTTTTCCTTGGCCATTCATACAGTAAATAAAGGTTTCGATGCCTTCTTCTTGAAAAGGTTTAACGGTACCGCCACCAGGAAGTACTTCGACTGTATACATTGAAAACTGGGGGCCATAATGAGGAGAAGCAATGATGCTGACATTGCATTGTTGGAGATTTGGAAGAACATTCCTAACTCGTCCTTCCGGAGGAATTAACGCATATCGTCCATGTTGAATAATTGCCCGAGTCGATAATAAATCATTTGGATAACCCATTGTTATATCCCCTTTCTTAAATGACAGATCTATTGTAATTTTGGCTTATGTTCATAATGTTCGCCATCTTGAATTGATTACCTTTATCCACATTGGATAAAGAGGCAGCCTTAATCTTATCATGTTTCTACTCTTTTATCTGCTATAAGTCAAGATTCCCCCTATCATACCCAAAATTATTTATCCTATATAGCTAAAGGAGGAAACGAAGGAAAAGAGAACTACTTTACATATCATATAGAAAACTTGGCTAGCGCCAAGCGCTGGCCTTAGTTGCTCTGATATGAACGTTTTACTTTTCTGGTTAGTATAACGAAAATTCCTTAAAGGAGAGATGAACTTCGATGAATCGTCTGCTTAAAGTAGAATCCTTAACAAAAGAGGCGTTTAGTCCTTTTGGCCACCTTTTATGCCCAAACCCAGGGATACCACCTTTTAAAACGACTCCACCAATTTTTACAGATCGTATGCCCTTTGAGGTAGATGATGGAGAAGCTGAATTTGTCTATGCCCTCCTTGATCGAAAAGAATTCACATTCACCGGTTTAGAGCGTCACCTTAAGGTAACCCAAGGATTCTTTATGATGACTGGTGGACAGGCTATTATCACGGTAGCTCCTGCAACCGACCCAAATGACCCTAAATCCTTACCAGCCCTTGATTCAGTCCGTGCGTTTCTTTGGGAGCGAAATATGTGTTTCGTACTTCATCGCGGCGTTTGGCATGGGACAATATTGCCCTTAGAACCTCATTTTGCTTATATTCTCGCCACTCGAAAACAAACTTCGGATGAATCGAGTGCTCCACTTTATGATGGAGATGTTCAAATAAGAGATCTCGGAGTTACTTTTGAACTAAAGCTATAACATTATTTCACATTTAAACTTAATCAATACCGTTTAGATAGTTTCTCACTTGATCTTTAAGCCTAGTGTGCTTAAAGATCCCTTTTTACATCCTTTCTATATGAACAGAAGCGCAGAAAGATCTCGATGAAATCTCTCTGCGCTCTCTAATTATTCCCAAGGATCATTAATACAATTAAACCTCAACGACGCACATAACCTCAACTCCTGAACCACCAGGGAGTTGGTTTTTTTCTTATACTTGAACTGCCAAGTCAAGAAGGTTATGGTATAAAACGTTTACACCGTCAACACAATCCTCTAGAGAACTCCATTCGGCTGGATTATGACTAATTCCATTTTTTGACCGAACAAAAATCATTCCAATCGGGCAGATATTGATCATTTGCATCGCATCATGACCAGCACCACTAGGAAGTGTGAAGGGCTTAAGGCCCATTTGATGAAACGCTCCTTGTGCTGCCCGTTGAAACTCTTCAGAACAAGGAGCTGGAGGTATGCGTTGTAAAATCTCCGTATGGAGCTCGACGCCCCTCTCTTCGCAGATTCTTCCAAATTCTTTAAAGATTTCCTTCTCAACTTGGTCACTCACATCCTGAGAAATATCCCGAAGATCTAACGTAAATTCCACAGTTCCTGGAATAATGTTGATTCCGCCAGGTAAAACCTTCAGCCTACCGACTGTGGCAACCGTCGTACCATTCTTTTTGGCTTCCCGTTCAATCATTTGAACCATCTCAGCAGCAGCTACTAGAGCATCATTGCGCAGATTCATCGGAGTAGCCCCCGCATGTCCCGCTTCTCCTGTGACGGTACATTTAAGCCAGAGCTCATTAACAATCCCGCTCACGATACCCACAGATAAATTATTACTTTCCAGGACTTTACCTTGTTCTATATGAAGTTCAATAAATACTTTTAGAGATTCTTTAGTGCGTATAGCTTCACTGACTTTATCTGGGTCAAAACCCTGCGCCTTCATTACTTCTGCGACTGAAACCCCATCTTTATCTTTCATCTCAAGATCTTTTTGTTGGAGATCCCCGATAACTCCACGACTTCCGAACATACTAAAGCTAAAACGGCAGCCTTCTTCATCATTAAAAGCATACACCTCTATAGGATGTTCGACGTCTATTGCTTGTTCATTTAGGGTTTGTAGAACTTCGATTCCTCCGATAATTCCTAGTGCTCCATCGAAGATTCCCCCATTACAAACTGTGTCGATATGCGAACCCGTAAGAACGACAGGAGCTTCTGGATTGCGTCCTTCCTTACGACCAATGAGATTTCCAACTGAATCTTCTCTGACAGTCAAACCCGCTTCATTCATGAAAGATGCGACTAATTCTTTAGCTGCTCGGTCTTCTGCAGTGAATGAATGACGAGTAATTCCACCTTCTTCTTGTTTGCCAATTGCTCCCAATTCTAATAAACGATTATACAGACGTTCTTTGTTAATCATTATTACCACTCCTACCCCACGTTACCTAATTCCTTAAATTAATAATTAAAAATACCTCATAAATTACTTCTTATAGAATTTTGCAGAAAGTTAAGTATTGTTCTAAAAAGCTTTATATCTATATTTATATTTTTCAGTATTTTGCTGTATCTGTCTTTGGCAACTGCGGATAATAATCCTGCTTTATTTCTAGCACAGATAGATAGTGAAAAATACAAATTTTCACTATATTCTTAGCGTAGACCTCCATTACATCAAAAAAAGCTGAGGTGGTGTAACTCCAAGGATGAATAATGATGGTGTAACTTAGTCATTATCCCACAATCGAGGAGCTAAACTTGAGTAACTTTAGGTTGCCATTATATGTAGAGAGCGAGGGCATGAATGTGTTTAATCTAGTTATTAAAAACGGTAAGGTTGTAACAAGAGACAGGATTTTCGAGGCATCCATTTGTGTGAATGATGGAAAAATCGCAGCGATCGTTGAACCTGGAACTCCGGTAGAAGTAGAAGCAATCATAGATGCCAAAGGAAATTATGTATTTCCTGGAGCAATTGATAGCCATGCACATCTAAATGATCCTGGTTACTTGTGGAGAGAAGACTATGCTCATGGTACAGCAGCCGCAGGAGTTGGAGGTTGCACAACTCTAGTCGATATGCCTCTTCAAAATGAACCCGCCTTGACAGATGCTCAGATTTTCGATAAGAAAGTAGAATCTGTTTCTCCAAACGCTTATGTGGATTATTGTTTTTGGGGTGGTCTGGTAGACTATAATTTGGACAAATTAAAAGAATTGGATAAAAAAGGATGCGTTGCTTTTAAATCGTTTATTGGACCTGTTTCTCCTGATTATGTGTCATTAACAATAGGACAGGCTAAAGAGGCTTTGGAAATCTTAAAGGATTGTAATGCCCGCGCAGGTTTCCATTGCGAAGATTATTCTATCATTAAATGGGAAGAAGCAAGAGCTAAGAGAAAAGAAACCAACGATTGGCAGGATTTCCTTAATACAAGACCTGTTATCGCTGAATTGATTGCTACCCAAAACATACTTGACCTAGCAAAAGAGCTCGATGCCAAAGTTCATATATGTCATGTAAGCCATCCAAGAGTTGCAAAAATTATCAGAGACGCTCAGTTGGAGGGTGTCGATGTAACTGCTGAAACTTGTGGTCACTACCTTACTTTTACAGATGAAGATGTCATAAAGAATGGAAGTCTGTTCAAATGTGCACCTCCCTTAAGAGAAGCGGCTGCAGTCGAAGAGATGTGGGAGTATGTAAACAATGGAACCCTATGTTGTGTTGGTTCTGACCATTCTCCTTGTGAATTAAGTGAAAAGAGTGAAGAAAAGCATGGAATCTTTGGAGCCTGGGGTGGTATTAGTGGCCTCCAAAACGTTATGCAGGTTTTATTTAGTGAAGGTGTAGCAAAGCGAGGCTATAGTCCTACGTTACTGGCGAGATCCTTAAGCGAAGGTCCAGCAAAAACTTTTGAAATCTACGGTAAAAAAGGTGCTATTGAGATTGGATTTGATGCAGACCTTGTCATTCTAGATCCAGAAAAGGAATGGGAAATCACACCTGAGTCCTTATATTATGTAAATAAAATTTCAGCCTTTGTGGGCCTAAAGGGTAAAGGTCTACCCATCTGCACCTTAGTAAGGGGTCAAGTTGTAGCTAAAGATGGTCAACTCGTTGGTCAAAAAGGATTCGGCACGCTTGTAAAAAAATCGCAATAAGGAGAGATAACTGATGGGCAATCGTTACGATGTCATCATACGAAACGGGATTCTCGTTGGTCCGGATGGTGTGAAAAAGGCAGATGTTGCTGTTTGTGATGAAAAAATTGTAGAAATAGCGGAAGAACTATCCGGCGATGCCAAAGAAACCATTGACGCAACAGGAAACTATGTATTTCCCGGTACAACAGACGGGCATGTGCATTTTAATGACCCGGGAAGAACAGATTGGGAAACAATCACAACCGGAAGCAGTGCTCTGGCAGCAGGCGGTGGCGTTGCGTACTTTGATATGCCCCTTAATTGCAGTCCATGCACCCTTGATGCCAAAAACTTTAAGGCCAAGCTTGCTGTGGCGCAGAAGGACTCTTTAGTTGATTATGGATTTTGGGGCGGGCTTACTCCTAAAAATTTAGATAACCTTGATGAGCTCGCAGAATGCGGCGTAATAGGGTTTAAAGCATTTTCGTGCAATAGCGGTATTGACGAATTTGAAAGAATGGACGATTATACAGCTCTGGTTGGCATGGGAAAATTAGCAAAGCTTGGCTTGCCGCTGATGGTGCATTGTGAGAATAATGAAATCACAAGAGATTTGACGTCCATCGCGCTTTCCAATAACAAAACAACCGTCCGGGATTATTTTGCCGCGCGCCCGCCAATTACGGAAATAGAAAATGTCTCGCGGATGATTTCTCTTGCTGAGGAGACAGGCTGTAAATTAATTATCGCTCATATCAGCACCGCGAAGGCGGTCGAGCTTGTTACACAGGCAAGAAGCCGAGGGGTTGACGTCTGCTGTGAAACCATTGGGCATTATCTAATTCTTACGGATGACGATGTAGGACGGATGGGAACAGTGGCCAAATGCTCACCTCCGATTCGTGATACTGAAAACCAAACAAAAATGTGGGCAAAACTTTATAACGGCGAGATCGCCTTTGTTTCCTCAGACCATTCGCCCTGCGACCCAAAGCTGAAAGATGGGGAATTTTTAAAGGTTTGGGGTGGAATCTCAGCTTGTCAAACAACCCTTCCGGCTATGCTTACTCATGCCTACCATGGAAGAAAGGTTCCGCTTGTGGATATCGCAAAATTGACGTCGCAAAATGTTAATGAGATCTTTAGAATTCAAGGGAAGGGAAAACTTGCTGTTGGTTATGATGGGGACTTTGCACTGGTAGACTTGGCAAAGGAATTTACATTACAGGCAGAGGCTCTTTTCTATAAGCACAAAGTAAGCCCTTATGTTGGTGACAGCTTCCGCGGGACAGTAACACAAACAATTCTCAGGGGAACAACTGTTTTTAAAGATGGAAGGATTGTTTCGAAGCCTATTGGCAGACATCTAAGACCTAATTTGTAACCGATAGATAATCCAGAAATACGGCAAACAATGAAAGAGAAGGAGTTGGGTGTACGATGTCTACAAATTCAGAAAGTGTCGGTACAAAAACGACGCAGATCCAACATGATACGGGTGTGGATGAATCACTAAATCCGAAAACCGAAGCGGGTAGGACGGTAGGTCCGATAGACTATGCGTTTATGTGGATTGGAGACGGCGTTAATTTAGGCAATATGACCCTTGGAGCTAGTTTGGTTGTGGCCGGTATCGCAACGCTAAACATGTTTCAGACCTTTGCCGCAGCGATCATAGCAATTGGTATCATTTCAGCTATTTTTGCGTTAAATGACAGGCTCGGTTACAGAACAGGAATACCCTATGTTGTACAGCTCAGAATGTCCTTTGGGGTGAAAGGCTCCATCATATCATCACTTTTGCGCGGTATCCCCGCCATCGTTTGGTACGGTTTTCAAAGCTGGATTGGCGGTACTGCCTTAAATGAGATTGCGAAAATCGCTACGGGCGGCGCATTTGATAATGTTTTTCTTTGCTTTGTAGGGCTTCAGCTGGTGCAAATTGGGCTTTCGCTGTACGGCTTCCATGCCATTAAATGGGTAGAATCACTTACATCGATTGTTATTATGCTAGCGCTTGTCTATGTATTTGGCGTTCTTCTAACATCCCATAGCGCTGTGATAGCAGAAAAATGGGTTCATGCAAGCGGCACATGGGGCTTGCCGTTCTTTGCCTTCATAATGATGTTTATGGGAAATTATGCAGCTATCTTTTTAAGCGCAGCCGACTATTCAAGAGAGCTAAAATCTGGTCTTAGCGACACAAAACGCGGGTTTTTGTACTTTTTGCCAATTCTAATAGCTTACGGCTTCGTACTTGCAATCGGCGCAATGCTTGCTTCCACAACCGGCATCTCCAATCCTGTGAAGGCGTTTGCAATCGTAGTCGATAATTCTTATATTACAGTCTTTGTATCCGCATTTATTGTTATGGGTGCCATTGCAGTAAACATGGTTGCTAATATTATTCCGCCGACCTATGTTATTACCCTGATCACTAAATTAAAGTATAAAGTTGCTGTTACCATAACCGGACTGCTAGCCTTAGGCTCATTCCCTTGGGTGCTTGTACAGGATTCTTCGGCAAAGGGTCTTGGTATGTTCATTCTCATCTATTCCGCATTTTTAGGCCCGATTGTTTCTATTTTATTAATCGAATATTATATATTAAGAAAGCAAAAAGTAAACGTTGCAGATTTGTACAAGGAAGACGGTCCTTTTGCCGGATATAATCCAGCCGCGGTGCTTGCCTTACTTATCGGAGCCGCCGCCGCCTTTACAAAAGTGGAGCTGGCATGGATTATCGGCGTTGTTGTAGCAGGTATTGCCTATATTCTTCTGATGAAGTATGCATTTAAAGATTCTAAATTCAAAAAGGGTACGATATTTGAAAAATAAGTATAAACATTTTTTCACTCTGTTAAGAGTACAATAAGGGGCTGTTGCAAAGCGAACTTCATAGTTCGTAGAGCAACAGCCCATTTTTGTACTCTTATATTACATGAGGTCTCCATCAATTAGTTTTACCGTCATACCCATACTTCTTTAAATACCCTGACTAAATTTTCGCCCAATATTTTCTTTACATCCTCTTCCGATTAGATTATTTCAAACCCTTGAGGATATGGATCTTTATCTTGGATAAAGAATTGATGCGTACCCGTTATCCAGGCCGAGCCAGTTATTTGAGGGATAATTCCACGATACTGGTTTATAACTTTTTCTTCTAATATTCTCCCGGTGAACATGGAATTAATAATCGTTCCATGCTCAGATTGTTGGCTTTTATTCCTTGTACTTTGCCAATTTCGAGCCATATTTCGGCAGGTTTTAGATGTAATGTTATAAGGAAGGGGGATAAAAACCGGAGGAGAAGTGATCATTGCCACAGGAGAAAATTTTCCGGATTCCTTGGCCATATCACCTTATTTGGCGATGTTCGGGATCCCTATGGTCTTAGTGGAAGCAAATGAGATTCCGGATGAAAGTCTTGCTTATTTAAATCAGCTCCAACCGACTCAGATTACAATTGTTGAGAGAGAGGGAGTAGTCAGCCCAATGGTTGAGGGAAAACTACGCGATATGTTTCCTAATGCCAGTTTAAGATGCTATGGAGGATTAAACCGGTATGAGACTGCTGCAAAAATCGCTCAAGCTCTCTTTGGCGATAGTAGCCCGAATCTATTTGTAGCCAAAGGAACAGATTTTCCTGATGCTTTAGCAGGCTCAATCTTCGCTGGATCGACTTTGTCCCTATTGTATTGGTCGAGCCTGATAAAATTCCGAAGGAAATTAAATCGGACTATCTGGATACCTTGTCCGACAAAAAGGTGGTAACTTTAGGCGGTCAAGGAGCAGTGCCCGATAATGTGCTTGAAAAGCTTAGTAGAATTCTAAAGTTATTCTTCATCGATAATACAACTCTCCAGAGAAGGCAATTCCTCCTCTTGATATTCTGGCTCTCCGAGGGCATTAATTTGAATAGTCCCGGCTTGACCGTACTGATAAAGCTGATCAAGCACTTCGACTGCAGCACGGATCCTGGTCCTTAACAGGTAGCCCCGATTCTCCGAGGCTTTAAGCACTTCCCTTACATCAAGTTTAGGTCGCCAGTCATAGGCTTGGCCGTGAAAATCCTGGACCTGTTTAAGAACAGCCAAGATTTCATCCTGGTTCAGCGGTTGAAGCTGGGGTGCGGAAATAATTGCGTTGAGTACCTTTTCAATGGGCTCTCTTTGGGCGCGATCCACATACGTCGTGGCTAGGTTTTCAAACTCATGTTTGGATTCTATGACATCCTCTTGATACGAGGCACCCAACGCGAATAGGGTAAAGGTGGATTCGAGCCGCGAATATTTCTCAGGGAACAAGAACGAGGCCATATTATTATAGGCGTTGAGGCGGGCTTTTTTACCCAAGCGACCGATCAATTCAGTCTCATCAAACAGGATAACCCATCCATTGTAACCCAGTAATTTAAAGAGGTGACTTAACAATCTAAAGTAATCCATACTGTGACGAGTTTTACTAAAAGATACGGAATACTTAACTGTTTGAGCAAAAATCCGTTTGTAGATCTGACGCAAGAGGGCATTATTGATAAAATCCCCCTCCAGATCCGACATGAGCAGGTATTTTTCATCAGGATCATCCACATGAAGAAAGGATCGCAAAACGTAAAACAACTTGTCCGTCTCTAAGTGCTTACTGGTAAAGGAGGTCAGATCTAGAGCGCTTGGATTATTCGGGGTAATATCTTGCATGACATGCTGAAATCCAGGTTGCAGGCGTCCAGGCAAGTACGTACTGCTAACAAGTTTCTGATAGGCTAGATAAAGTTTGTCAAACGGAGTCTCCTTACTTAGGGAAACTAGACTGACGACCATATTGTTACTATGGGCTAGGTTAAACACCGTATTCAAAAGGTGGGTTTTACCCTCTCCGTACTTGCCAGAAACAACCATACCAGTGGATTCTCCGGTGTCTCTGACTTGGTCTAACTTGCGGGAGATCAACCCCATTAATTCTGGACGGGCTGAGGAGAAGTAGTGTCCCACTGCCCGAGAAGACACTCCCGAACGCAAGGCTTCAATAACTCTTTGCGCTTCAAAATCCATTATTCTGCTCCTTCCTGCAAAGTTGTTAGGGCTACTTTCCTAGGCAACGAAACTTTGCCAAACCGAGACCGGGCGTGGAGTTCTTCCGCTGTGTTCAAGCTTAGAGGAGTAGCCCCAGTATCGAAGCGGTTTATGACCTGAGCCAGACGGGTCGACATTTTAAGGATATTCTCTGGAGTATAGACCTCATCAATCAGACGATCCAAATCCACAATGTCGGCGAAACGATTAAAACGTTTTCCTTCGATTTCATTTTGTATGCGCATCCATAACGCCTGATAAGACTTCAAACCCCTAACCTCATCGTCGATCAGACTGCGATCAAACGAAAAAACGAACATAGTATGTTTTAAGGTATCTATTTCATCAATCAATTCACGGATACTTTCATAGGCGTCTTCCCTTTTCAATCGGGAATAGCGAATGGTTTCAGAACTATCTGCGCCCACCAATACTTCCATATTATCAATTGATATCACTAGACCCTTGAATCCAGCAAGACAGCAAACCTCAACTAGAGAACGCAGCATGTGCCTAGCATTATATTTGGTGATTTTACTCGGTGACAAACCCAGGCGGCGTAGGGAAGACAATTTGGCTTCTCGACTTCCTTCCAGCCATAACATCAACAGCTTGCGGTTGGCCTCCTCCAACGTGGGGTGTCCCAAAATTCCACCGGTCAACATGGCACAGGCGAGGGCAAAATTATTGTCAATCAGAGGGTTGGCTAGAAAGAGCTTTTCCAACTGTTGCCTAATCTCCCGCTTGGTCAACGGATCCAGCAATCCCTGGCTGGATAAGTAATCCGCAAAGCTAATATCTTCAGGGATCAGCTTGGGATCATGCCCCAGCTGCCGGATAACCTCGTGGCTGCAACGTTGTAAGCGTTCCAGTAAATTGACCTGGTGCAATATTGCTGTATAGATTTCCTTAAAATCATGGATCCAGAGTTTACGTGCTGAGAGGCTTACCGAGATATAGCCCATGTTTTCTGCTTCCATCGCCAATATTTCTAGGAAATGTGTCTTTCCGCTCCCAGTGCGACCAGTCACGAACTTCATCTTGCTGCCTCCGCTAGCCAGATAGTTCGCCAGATATTTTTCCTTCCAAAAATCCATAATAAACTCGCTGCCTACCGATATTTCCTTCAAGATTGCGCGATTACCTGGAGCCTGTCCCTTCCTTAAGCAGGCTAGGGCTGATTTTATATCATTTTCCAAGGCTATTACCTCCTACCAAATCGATGTTCGAGGCAAGATGTTCGAGGTTAGAGTGCATGTGCTATTTCAAGCCTCGAATGGCTTCGTAGACCGTTTTCACTCTCAGATGGTTTCCGCTCTAAATGTCTGCTAATTTTCACGAAGATTATCTGGATTCCTGTAACGATACTTCTGATGTTCCGAAAAAACGAATGGTCGCCAAATAATGCTCCCGGCCATCCTGATCTAAGATACGGATAGCCTTGTTGATATTGCGACTGGGTCCAAATTGAAACTGCCGGCCATCCTCACAGGTCCGTAGGTCAGCAACATAAAGTCGTGCCAAATCAAAAGCGAAACTCTGCAGGTCATAATCTTTACGGAAGCGACGCATAGGGGTTAAAAGGGTGTAAAGTGTCTTTAAGTAAATATCTCCTACCGTTGAAGTGAGTGTTTTGCCCTGATTTTGCTTTAATAGCATTAAATCATAGGCAGCGGCAAGCTCTTTGACAAAGCCTTTGGGATCAAAGGTCACCTTTAACAGTTTATCCCTGCTGGCCTTCACCTCTTGCACAAAGGACAAAGGGCGCAGGCATTGGACACGTTTTCGATCAAGATACAAGTCCAGATTTTCGGCATCGATCCTGACCCGGAAAGGAAACATCTCATAAGTGGGATAATCTCCTTTAACGTCCACCTCGAGCCGATCGCAATGAGCCAGTAATTGTTCCACAAAGTCGCCATTTTCCACATAGTTGCGAATCCCGAAGTCGTCAACCTGCTTCTGCATCTCTTCCATCAAGGTTTCCTGTTCTTTCAGGTAAGCACGCATGGATGCCAGATCCCTAGTCCAGCTCTTAAGATCCCCCTTCTCCATATTTTTGCTTAAGCTCTTAAATAGTTTTTGCTGACTGTTGATCTTATCCTTAAGCTCTTTTTCAACGCTCAACATTTGTTTATATAGGTCCTCATAATCCGTCATTGGTTAATGCTCCTTTTTCTAATTCGTTTTTTTGCTAGAGTTCGACACAAAACAGAGTTTTCCTTCCCCACTTGCCTCAATAATCCAATAATGTCATACTAATAGCATAACATACATTATATATATTCAACCACGAGGAAGACAAGGGAGAGAAAGTATGCCTTATTTCCATAAGCAAACTTCCGAAGAGGTGGCCAACTCCACGTCAAACGTCTATAGTCAAGTGAAAAAACCATTATTTGCCTGGCAGAAAGAATGCCTGGATATCTGGTTTGGCAATCAGGGTAAAGGGGTTGTGAATGTCGTGACCGGGGCAGGCAAAACAATCCTAGCCTTGGGAGCCATCGCCAGGCTGGAATATATATTACTTAAGGAACAAGCGCCTGCTTTGAAAATCAAAATTGTCGTACCCAAGGTTTTTCTGGCCAATCAATGGGTTAAAAGTCTTCAAGCCGATCTCGCTGTTTCCAGGGAGGACATAGGCGTATACTCTGGGGTTCATAAAGACCCAACGTCTCGCAAGTATATGGTTTATGTAGTGAACTCAGCCCGTACCACCTTAGCACAGCATTTACTGGATGACTATCATCAGGGTAGCTCAATATTGTTGATCGCTGATGAATGCCATCACTATTGCAGCCCAGAAAATTCGCGCATATTTTCATTTATTGCCCAAATCCCGAGCCAAGATCCTGTCACACATTACTATGCCCTAGGTTTATCCGCCACCCCGGAAACCGCAACCTTTAACGAAACTCTGCTTCCCGCTTTGGGACCGGAGATCTATAAATACAGCTTTGTCGAGGCCTTGAATGCGAATATAATCAGTTCCTTTGCGATCTTTAACTTAAGGCTGAAATTCACGCCAGACGAAGAGCGCCAATATCTGGATTTAAGTGAACAACTAACTCAAGTCCGAGAAATTCTCATGTATCGTTGTCCTTTCCTGCAAGGCTTAACCAGACTGAGGTATTTTGCCAGCCTAGAGCAATTGGCGCAAAGCTCTGAGGATGAGAACATAGCGAGTCTTGCCCGTTCAGTACTCATGCTAGCCACCCGGCGCAAAGATTTGGTCTACAGGGCAGAATCCCGGATAACCTGTGTCAGTTATCTTGTGACTCAGCTTCCGCTCAGTTCAAAGATCTTGGTCTTTTGTGAAAGAATTGTCGTGGCAAACACAATTTATGACGAGTTAGAGTCCCTGTTTCCTGGACAAGTGGGGCGTTATCATTCCGAAATGGACGAGTGGAGTCGCAAAGAAATCCTGCGTAAATACTACGACTCGCAAATTCGCATTCTCGTAAGTTGCCGCGCCCTTGATGAAGGTTTAAATGTACCTTCAACCGACATCGGGATCATCGCCTCCTCCACCAATAGCACCCGACAACGAATCCAAAGACTGGGTCGAATCCTGCGCCAGTCTGGTATCAAGCGTACAGCTAAACTTTATTACCTGTATATTGGTTCATCCAACGAGGAAAAAGAGTTGCTGGCTGGAATTTCTCGCGACCTGACAGGGATCATTCCCATCCTTGACCTGGAATATGATCAAGATAACCAGACCTTTCATCATTCCTCATACCAAGCCCTGGCTGATCGAGTCATAGCCTACACTCAACATAAATGCTGGGGCACGGAGATCATTGCGGAGATAACTAAAAACTTGGAGCGTGGTAAGCTAGGGTGCGATTGGTGGCTCTCCGAGCAGGACTGCTGCATGCAAATTCAGAACGCCCCCTCCCGTTCAGAACAGAATTACTGGGTTAGCATGCGCTTACTAGTACAGGCCAGTCTCGGTCGGTTGTAAGTATCTATCACTTGATTTGATCAATTTGTCGAGCACCTCTTGCAACTTGCTTCCCCCGATAAAATACGTTGGAGGAACTTGAGGCACTATGGAAGTCCGTTTAGGAGACTGTTTTCTCTTTGTTTGTGAACTTATTGACCTTAATATCCAACAACTGTCTAAATTAGGCACTGTTAATATTTAATTAAAGGTTGTTATCTTTTGGTAATTACCGGTATAATAACCTTGAGGACGGTGGTAACGATGATTTTTGATAGCAAACCTTTGGATTTTGACTTTATTCTTGAAAAAAGCACCTTCAATAGAAGATGCTTCATGCTTGATCAGAATTACATATTTTCGACAAATTGTATACTAACACCGTTGGGATCTTTAACATAAAAAAACTTAATATGAGGATTAGGTTGGAAAGGCCCACTTTCTACTTCGAGTCCTTTTTCTTTTATTACCTCAATCATATTGTCAACAGACTCAACTTCAAAGCCTAAAGAGATGCCCTCGGCATTGGACAAAAAATCGCCCCACACTTCCATAGTGTAGGGGATAGCTTTTTCTGATTCGACAGCACCGGTGCTCCTAGGCCCCCCTATGGGGAGCAGACCCCTCCTTCGATCAGTAGTCTCAATCTTTTCAATCTTTTAGCACTTTAACTTCGTCTACCGTCATACATGTTACTTTAGCTACCTTTGAAATCTCCATTCCCAAGTCCAAAAGACTCTTCGCAACTTCTGCCCTTCCTTCTCCCTTTCCCTTCTGGATTGCTTCCCTCAACCGGAGTTCGGCTTCTCTGACGGCCGCCATCTCATCTAAAACTGCCTTGCGTCTCGCAAAGTACTCTTCTCTCACAATAGGATCATCACTTGATTTCTCCCACGCAGCCATGGCCTGATGCAAAACGGGATCTTGCATTGCAATCTCCTCCAGTGTTTTTAAAATTTCCTGATTTTCCGAACCCTCCAGAAGCAATAACCATCGAACTAAAACATTCTCCCAAGGGCTAACCTCTCTTCGTCGCCACTTCGAGACCAATTTAGGCAATTCCATGAAGTGCATTTCTAAGGCTTCCGTAAGTTGGAATCTCTCTTCGTCTTCGTAAAGATGAAATACACTATGGTAGTTCTTCGTCTGTTTCAAATAGCTAAAATCTAAAATGTTAATCGTGACCGCCTTCGCCAGTTCCTTGTAGGCCATCCCTTCTCGCATCTGCCTGGAGTACATCTCCGCCCAATAATACAGTGAGCGTTTCTCTATGTCGTATTGATTGCTTATAACGACCATTACGTTCAGTATGCCCTCGTTCAGGAACCTTCACGCCGAGTATGGTCCTAGTTAATTGTGTCTACTATAAGGGGATCATACTACTTCCCTTGATCTCACAGACTGTCGAACCCGAGTTTTCACAAACTAAACAATAAGTTGATAAGTTGGTGTCAGGCACTGGTCCCCCCATGGACTTCCCGCCACCGGTAGGAATTGGAGTGAAATGAACTGCCAACGCCCTTGACACCGCCGATATCAAGTATTTTTCCACTTTTCGGTTCAATTTCGGTATCGATAAAGACGATGGGTTTCAGGTTCTTTTCCTCCTTTAAAATAAAGCGTTTTTCCATCTGAGCATTGCTTCCATACCCAATACCCCAGATGGATCATTTTCCGATAATAGTATAAGCACCTGTTGAAGACAAAAGGTTAATACATCCGGGTTTGTTTTGTTTTAGAGAAAAATCAAGAATTTCCTTGGGCCTTTCGTTATCATTAGACTATGAAGAAGTTGCTGATTTCCTTGTCGAAACTTCGCTTACAAATTCCATTTGGCTACTCGCCTGGCATACATTTCGCACAGGGACGATAGCCAGTGCTATGCTGTGCATACGCATATGGGAAAGGAGTATGTTTCTATGAAGAACGTCATCATGTTCACCACACAAACTTGACCGCATTGTTTTACAGCGAAGAAGTTTCTTTCGCAGCATAAGATTCATTTTGTAGAAAAGGATATCAACTGTGATGAGTAAGCCCGCGCGGAGTTAATCCGCAGAAACGTTAACGGAGTTCCTTCTTTTCTAATCGGGGACGAATTAGTTGTCGGTTTTGATCAACAGCGGATTCTACAGCTAGTCGATCATCGGGGCAAAGAATGCGAGAAATGCAAGGGCAAGATGCGGGTGCCCATAAATAAAGGAACACTCCAGGTGACTTGCCCGAAGTGTTCGCATAAGTTTAATATTACGCCAGAGAACCAATTTCGTTGTTGTCGTGATCAAACACTCTATGACTTATAACGTTATGACGCACATATCCTCCCCACCACTCCTGGCTTATCAAATGCTCGCTCTCATAAATCTCATATTTGAATGGCCAAGGCTGCTCACATCGCCACTCACCCTCTAAATCTGAATCTCCAACCAAGGAATTGGATCAGCTCTGAATGCACATGCAAAAAAGATAGCTCAAACTATGGGATATAAGGCCATTATTATCTTCGGAAATCCTGCCTACTATCACCGATTTGGTTTTGAAAATGCAGCAAACTTCGAGATAAGTACTGCCGAAGGAGCAAATTTATTAGTCACTATTTCGTTTTACAGCCCGACACTGCTGCTTGCTGCTGTTTGGCTTGTCAGGAACAGTCATCTCAATCAAGCCAAGTTCCAACGCGGGGCGCAAATAATTGTTGCTGAACGTTGGACGGTGCTTAAGTCCAAGCCGCTCCAAAAGCTCTTTTGTGGACAGCGTTTCGCTGCCTAAGGCGGACATCAGGCGCTCGACTTGATCGGTAACTTGCTCGTGAACTTGTTCGGTTTGCATAAGATCAGTTAAGGCATCTCGGATCACGCGGAGCAAAAATCAACAAAAGCTGTAGAATCCGCCGCTTTGTCGGCAACAGCCAATATGGTGTAATACTCCTGTTGACGTTCGCGGATTAAAGTCTCCACAGGCAACCAGTTAAAGATGGGTTTCCAGCGACTTAATAAAAGCGTCTGCCACATACGCCCCATACGTCCATTTCCGTCAGCAAACGGATGGATAAATTCGAACTCATAGTGAAACACGCAACTTTTGATGAGAGGATGAGTATCAGTTGTTTTGACCCAGTGAATCAGATCACTTATCAACTTAGGTATAACCTCTGCAGGCGGGGCCATATGCACCAGCTTTTCTCCC
>NZ_JUEE01000150.1:0-14432 GCF_000802135.1 Desulfosporosinus sp. BICA1-9 | reverse complement strand
AACAGATGCCGAATACAGATTTCAACCAATCTCCGGAACTGATTGAAAAGTTTGTTCCTTGGTCGAAAGAGCTACCAGCTAACTGCTACAAAACTAAAAATTAGAAATTCATGTCCAACCTTAGGGTTGGGCTTTTTCTTTGCTTACGTGCGTAGCATTTGACAATTACGGTTTAGGTATGTGCAGTTTAGTTTTTAGTAGTACACTCCCCATATTGTTCTTCCCCCGCTATTCTCTTTTTCATTAGTATTCTTAAAACCAATTGAATTTTCCTTCCTTTCAATATTGATAATTGCAGATTTTTAATCAAGACTACGTTCTGGACGTCGTCGAAATTAAACCGGTTAAACCGAGGTAAGAGAAGGAAAATGGCCTACCGAAGAGTAAATGACCGGTAGGCCTAATGCATTGTTAATCATATAGAACTTGAATGCCAAATAGCTACAAAATTTCATCCTCTATCGTAAAAAGGCACGTCAACAATGTCTAACGATTGCTAAACAGAGAAAACCCTAAAAAAGATGCAGGACATATTTTAGCAATAAATATATCCCCAATAGACCAAAGACTATAATTGTACCAACTGCTTTTCCTGCAAAAAATCTATTCATGCTCTTATCCCCTTTTATATCAAATTTTAAAATTAGTATTCCCACAAATGCTATACCAAAAACAATAGTTATCGGCATTAAGCTTGGAGATGTTTTATTGTTTAAGGCCATGCCGATAAAAGTTCATGCTTACGCTTTTCTTTTCCTTGAAACATTCCATAATGCAAGGGCAAAGAATGCAAAAGTGATACTAATAAGAACTACTATATGCGTAGTGGTTGAGGCAGTGTATTCTCCGTAGGTATAGGCGACACCCATCATTTCCTTGAATTCGGAAACGTTACTTTCTGGAACACCCGCAAAGGTGATGGCAACCGGTTCTTCAAGCATAATTTGCCGCATAAGTGCGCCAGCATGAGATATTGGAAACAGTTTTACTACCCATTGCACTGCATTAGGTAATGTTCCGATTGGCAGATAAATACCTGTCAAAAAGCCTATAAGAGTTCCTAGAATAGTGCTTGCTGTTGAAAAGGCACTTGTCGTCGAAAAAAAGCTGACAAGAAAAAACACCATAGAGCTGGACGCCATTACAGAAATCAGCATTACGCCCAAAAACTTCACCATAGAAACGAATGATAAAACTGTTCCGCCGCTAACAGAGATATATAGTTCTCCGATTACAAAAGTGATGAAACTCATTATGATACCAACAACAAATGCACTAAGAATGTATCCACCGACTATTTTGCTTCGTTTAATCGGTGCTGAATAAAAGTCCTTGCTGTTTTTTCGTGCTCTGTCCTCAACCATTATCGCAAAGGCTCCCATAGTCGTAGTAATAGATGCTACCGATACAATGCCTGCGATAATCCAGTTCTTCATAAGGTTTTCGGCTTCCGATAAACCCTCTGGGATATTATCTATCCAAACATCACCCAAGAACAGTACATATATGCCTATAATGATAAACACACTTAAAAGAGAAAAGAAAACGGCGCTTTTCTGGCGAAAGAATATCTTTAAGTTGCGTACAGCGAAATTTAACATTAGTTTTTACCTCCTGTGATTTTAAGGAAAACATCTTCCATGGAGCCGTGAATGACCTCAAAGCTATCTATATACGGCTTAGCTTTTTCCAATAACGGAATTGCTGCAACAGTATCAGCTATGTCGGCGGTAATTAAACCGTTTTTTATCGTGTATGTCATTTGCTCACGGTCTAATAGTTTTATAACTGCGTCCCTGTCTTTGGTCTTTATATGGATTCTGTCAGAACTGTATTGTTCCTGCAAATCGTAAGGAGTGCCTTTGGCCGCAATCTGCCCGTGGTCTATAATGATGATGTAATCGGCTGATGCCGCTTCCTCCATATAGTGGGTGGTGAGAAACACGGTCATGCCCGTGTTTTTTTGCAGCTCAAATATGGTCTGCCAAACACCTTCTTTAGTTTTTGGGTCCAGGCCAGTTGTCGGCTCATCTAAAAACAGGATTTTTGGAGTGTTTACAAGCGCACGAGCAATATCTGCTCGTCGCCGTTGCCCTCCCGATAGCTCCCCATACGGGCGATCGATAAACTCCATAACGTCCGCTGTGAGTGCAGCCATTCTTACAGCTTCTTTGATTTTTAGTTTGCTCATTCCATAGAAACGTGCTCTTGTTGTCAAATTTTCTCTGACTGTTAAAAGTGAATCAAGCACACTGTCTTGAAAGACAACACCTATTTTATTTCTAATGGCGTCATCCTCTTTACCTAGGACATGACCGTCAATTGTTATCTGTCCGCTGCTCGGCTCAAGTAGGGTGCATAGTATATCAATTGTTGTTGATTTACCTGCCCCGTTCGGACCCAAGAACGCAAACAGCTTCCCACCTTCGACATAAAAATCTATTTCTTTGATCGCCTTGATTTCACCGTAGGTCTTTATTAAATTTTTGACTGTTATAATATTGGGCATTTCAAAGACTCCTTTCTTGTGTCTGCTATTATCATATCAATGTAATTTTTGTTCACAATAGGTACAGAAGTGAGATGACTTTAGCAAAGAGTAAGATAACAAAAAGGCAAAGTAAAAAGCCGACGAATTTCCGTCGACTTGAAAATAGTTGTTGATCTACTTATTTCGTTTGATAGTTTTGTTGATTTGATTCGCAAAGTCAACAATAGTGAAATACCCAATCGCATAAGTAATTACAAACGCCGGAATTAAAACAAGGCTAATATTGGCTATGGCTATCCAACCAAAAGGGAACATTCCAAACAAACAGCCTTCCACAAATACCACGCTATAGCAGATAAGCACCCGTATCAATGCGTCCACAGCCATCGAACTTTCAGCCAATTTGTCCCCAATTTTTTCGCTAAAAAACATCAACACAGAAATTGACAAAGCCATAGTAAATAGTTGCAAAACAATGCTTTTTGACAGCTCTGGCACCATATCGAAGGTTGAGAATAGCGCAAACAATAACACGATTGCGGTGAAGCTGGAGCAAGTTATAATGACAATCTTTTTCATCTATTACCTCCTATTGCTCAAATTTATCGCGGAAGCCTTTTATGTAGTGTTTAGAAATAATCACCTTTTCATCGTTTTTTAATATCGCTTCCAATCTTCCGCTAAATTGCGCCCGTACAGAAGTAACTACTGCTGTGTTCAAAATGCTACTTTTGCTAATCCTTATAAAAGGAGTATCCTCAAGCTGTACTTCAAGTTCATATAGTTTTTTGTCACAGCTATACACATCCCTTTCGACATATAGAAACGTTTTGTTGTCAACTGTATCAAAATAATAAATATCCTCTAAAGCAATAGGAAGTGTCACACCGTCTTTTTCAGCTGTAACAGAAAATGAGAACAGCCTGATTTGTTCGATAAGCCGCTTTAAACGTTCATCCATAAGTCCGCAGGTTATTTTGATTACGGTTTCCTTGCAGTCCAAAGACTGCTCCACAAGTAGCTTCAATCCCGCTCTCCTTTCTCTGAAAGATTTATAATAATTCTACCATAGTAAATGCAGTTTTCAATGACGGTAACAGTAAGATAACCTGAATCACAAGTAAGATTCAGGTTATAGAACAACTCCCTGTGCTCAGCATTTAGTCACGCCCCTTAAAAATAGAAAACCCCTCACCTTAATAGTAAAGATGAGGGAGGCGCTGCACATCATACTAGAGATAGAGTTTTCTCTAACCTAAGTCATGTCTTTTGCGACAGGATAGCCAGTTGTGTTCTGTCCCTAGCCCCAAACTTGGCTAACAAACTGCTGACATGATTTTTCACGGTTCCTTCGGTAATATACAAGGCAGAGGATATTTCCGCGTTGCACAAACCCTTGCCAATCAATCTTAAGACTTCTTTCTCCCGGTTTGTCAGTTGATCAAAACTGCCTCCGGACAAATTGTCAAGGACGTTCCCCATTCCCTGGGTTGTAATCCTTTCAAGAACTTTTACCGTCACATCGGGATGGAGACAAGCACCTCCGGCATGTACTACCCTGATGTTCTTACATAACTCGTCAGGCTCCATATCTTTAAGCAAAAAGCCCTTGGCGCCGTTCTGTAAGCCTTCAAAAATCAGCATTTCCTCATTAAAGGTTGTCAGAATTAACACCTTGGTATCTGGAAACCGCCGACTGATTTCTTTGGTTGCCAAAATACCATTCACTACCGGCATACGTGCATCCATCAGTACAATATCGAGCTTAGTCTGCTCGCAATAGTCCAGAGCCTCTTGCCCATTGTGACAAACACCCGTAACTTCAAAATCATCTTCCAGTCGAAGAATGGTGTTTAAACCTTCGCAGACAATTGGTTGGTCATCTACAATCAGAATTCTGATCTTATTCATTATTTTCCCCCCGCCTGTCTATGCACCCTTCGATTTTAAAGCCAATACCGCTCCCTGACTGAAAAGAAACAGTGCCGCCAAGAGCAGAGATTCTGTCTTTCATACCCTGTAAGCCGTTTCCTGCTTCAATCCTGTTTGTGCCGCAACCATTATCCCAATAGGAGAAATACAGTAATTCCTTGTTGGAAATTGAAATTTGAGCACGGTCAGCCTTGGCGTGGCGCAAGGTGTTGGTAACCGCTTCCTGAAAAATTCGATACATATTGAACTGTAGTTGGCCAGAAAGCCCATGAGCCTGGGTTTCAATGTCAAGCTCAAGGTCAAGCTCCAATCCTGTGAGTGCCCGGACTTCCTGGACCATTTCCATCAGACGGGAACTCAAATCAAATTCAAAATATGACTCCTTTTTTGTCAAAACCAGTTCCCTCACAGACTGAAGGGCTGTCCGAGAAATCTTGATAGCTTTATCCCAGTAGGTTTTTCCCGCTTCCACGTCATGGGTGGTCAGCTTTTTTCCGGCTTCGAGGGTCAAAACCAAACCAGTCAGGTGATAACCCAGACTATCATGTATTTCACCGACTATTTGCCTCCGCTCCGCTTCGGAGGCCAAGCTTTCGCTTAATTCCATACTTTTTTGCAGTTGAAGGTTGGAGTATCTAAGTTCTTTTGTTAATTTTTTATAGGCCAGCCTTTGTTCCCGCTGCCTTCTTTCACTAAAAACCAGACCAAATATAAAAACATACAGAAGTAGTTCACCAATTCCCGGAAACTCCAATTGCCCATATTCTCTTAACTCGAATAGTGCGATAGTTCCTGCACCAACCGCCGTGGTAAGTATAGCGTAGGCAATGAAAAATGGTTTTGGTAAAATTGCTGTTCCTTCTGTCAGATAGATCACAAATAGTTTATCAAATCCGCCATTTGGGCAAAACAGGGAGAAAACGATAGTCAAGATTAAGTCCAGAAGCAAAGTAATTATGTTCACTTTCCTACTGTTATACTTATAGTAACTGCGCCAACAGCCGCTGACCAACAGGGCCAGCGCAATTAATACCAGTAGGATGCTTATTGGGTTTTTTTGTAGTACCCTAATAAAAACCAAGGAATACAAAACGATTTTAACTCCGCTTAACCAAATAAACATGTATCAACCCTCAACCTTTTTCTTCCCAACCTCAATTTCTTCGAAAAATGGCCTCTTTACAATTTGTTCTCCACTCATGGATAATTTACCTTTATTTGGACTTCAATCCAATAAGGCTACCGTGAATAGGCGCTATTCTAACGAGACCTTCTGAACAAACGATTTCTTATAGATCAGACTCCATATTACTAAGCTTACAAAGGCAAAAACCACATACATGAGCCCCATAACCCTAACCCTATTTGCCCAGTCCAATGAAATCAGCATCATACCGATGCTAGCAAAGATAGTAAAGGTAAAGGACATGACGGATACAACTGCACCAGTATCTCCCTTTTGTTGCTCCAGCATTAAGTTAGAGGTTGGAGGACGGGTAACACTGCCGGCAAATGTCGCGGGCAATAATGACAATGCGAACAACATCGGGCTCTGACTTCCTATCGTTACGATTAATAATCCACTGAAACAGGCGATAACATAGCTGACTGTGATTAGTGAAATTGGGTTAATTAGCCTTGTTAGTCTCATATAAAGCAAGGGACCAATGACCATAAAAACAGCATTGGCAGCAAAATAATAACTGTAAACCTGTTCACTTAACCCAAATTGATTGACAAAAATGTAGGACGAGGATGAAATGAACGACATTATCGGAATAGCCATTAAGGAAAACGTCAGTAAAAGTACCATTAACCTTGGATTTTTCGCAACAACTCCTAATCTCCCTAAGGATTCTAGGATGCTTCCTTTAGAACGCTGCTCAATGGTTTCTTCCATGGCAATCACTGCGAGGGTGATCAAAAGACCGATCACCGCCAAGACGCTAAATACTCCACGCCATGACGTAAACCTTAATAACAAAGCACCGAAAACCGGAGCGACAATAGGGGCAACCATCGTCATCGAGGTAACTAGGGCTAAAATCGATAAGCGTTTTCTCCCGGAATAACTATCCTTCTATGCCCATCAAGTGATGCGTCATTTCAAAGATACCTGGGGCATAGACTGGTGCGACAAATTCCTCGTTACGGTCAACAGAATTGGCATGGGCAATTGCTGGACCCCATGCTTCATCGGAAGTTTGAACTGGAGGCATAGTGTTAGCAAACCCTAATTAGGTCGTTTAATACTGCGTCCATATCAATCGCCTCCTTTATACTGCCATTTATCGAGAGCGATAAAGGATAGGCCTTCCCCACCTCGCGTAAGAGGAGGAGCATATTTTTGCTCCTCCTCTTTTTGTTTGTTATAGAGCTTGCGAAGCGATAGGAGTCGACTTAGCTCGCGACTTAGCACCCAATTCAGGTAGGAAGAGGGATACCACTCCTAATAATAAAAAGAATAGACTACTTAGGCTAAATAAGAGGCTGAAGTTCGAGCCAGCCAACGGAGTGATAATAAACGCTGGAATAATGAAAGCACCGAGAAGTTGAAGTGTTGCGATCATCCCACCAGCAGTCCCAGCGTATCGAGGGCCTATTTCTGGAAGTAACATGGGGAAGGCCATGAGCAAGGGTGAGCTGATTCCCATGAGAACTCCCAGCACAAAGAGGGTTGCCCACATGATCGCCCCAGTCGGTACAATCCAAGAAGCGTACATGGCGATTGCTCCCAAAATACACACAGGGGCCAAGAAAGGCTTAATTCTGCCAACACGATCTGACATGGCCGGGCCTACAATAGCGCCTAACATATTTCCAATCGTGACAATCGAAGCCATCAAGCCCGCAGTTACTGGGTCCACCCCCCGTACAGCGTTCAAGGCATTGGGTAAAAAACCGCTAAAGGACATGTTCGCGCCCATGAAAAACATCATTCCTAAGCCGACAAGCCAAACGTTTCTGCTCTTGGCAACGACACCTATATACTTGCTCACTGGCATAATCGGCAGATCGGGGGCGCCTTTAGGCTTGACCCTAATCAGTGCCATCCAGGCAATCCATACGACGAGCATGAAAATACCTGCAGTGATGAAGGCGCTTTTAGATGAAGGAAACATCGCAGATGTTGCTAAAGCAACTGTTATACCCGTTGCAGCGGAAGAAAAGTAAAGTCCCATGGCAGTTCCCATCTTCTCCATAGGAAACCACGCTCCAAGTAACTTAGCTGCATTGGCATTGAGGAACGCTGAACTGAGCCCCGCTAAGATCATCATAATAAACATTGTCGTAAAGTCGGTGGCGGCATAGCGGAAATACACTCCGACTACGGAAAAAGCAAACCCTACTGTGACTACTCGTTTCACTCCGAACCGATCTGCCAATGAACCAGCTGCGAGGCTGAGGAGTACAGCTGGTAACATGGGTGCGGACATAATCAAGGCAAACTGTGAAGAAGTAAGCTGCAACTCAGGGATAATCTTGAAAGCCAGGGCTGCAACTTGAAATTGTGCCAGGCATCCAATAAACGTAGCTAAACACATGACACTGAGAATCACCCAACGGTACGACGATGGCTGCGAACTAACATTCGTGGTTTTGATGATTTATCCCCCTTATAACAATTTAAAATAACGTAAAAAGGATGGGTTACCTTAGAAAAATTTGACTAAATAGGGATTCTTCCTGCGCTAGTAAACCCAATTTATCCTAACGTCAAACTTGTTTGGCAACTTTTATTGACAAAGGAAACTTCCGTTTGTTTCAGTAACCTGTCTAGAACGTTTCTTTGTTGATTCTGTCGATCGCTTCACTTGCTGACTCGTATACGCCGGGGAATGAACTTAAATTCAAACCCTGAGTCAAATTCGGAATGAAGTATAGCTTTCCGCAATTTTTGCAAGCTCTCTCGATTTCTTGAGCAACTAATTCAGGTGTCCAGGCTGGGAAATCAACCACACCGCTATCGATGTCTCCCATGAAGGAGATCTGTCCCCCATAGTTCTTGATCAGCTCAGGCGTGTTATTCGTGGTCATGACTCCCTGCCAGATATCGATTCCCATTTCAATCATAAAGGGAACAAAGTTCGCTGCATAAGAATCACTATGGTGCACAATCAGCTCAACACCATTAGCTTTATAGTAGCCATAGATTTTCTTGTAAGCCGGCAAAAAGAACTCTGCGAACATTTCAGGAGAAATGAAAGAGGATTTTTGGCTGCCCCAATCATCATGATGGAAAATGCAATCCGGATGAATTTTCTCGATCAATACCTTGGCCCATTCCAGTTCGCGCTGGGTAAGGGCTTCAATGAATTCATGCATGGCTTCAGGCTCTTCATACAAAGCCATTAAGGCATCTTCCATGCTCATAAGGTGATGGGTCATTTCAAATATTCCGGGTGCAACAAACCCAGTGACAAATTCCTTGTTACGATCAACAGAGTTGGCATGGGCAATCGCTGGACCCCATGCTTCATCGGACGTTTCAACCTTAGGGATTGTCACGTATTGCTTCCAATTGGCGATATCCTTCAACACCTTGTGTTCAGCATCATGCACAGGGAACATGCCCAGTTGGCCTTCTGGCCAATTCCAGGTAATGCCCCAATGATCTTTCCAAATCTGACCATAATTAAATTGAACTCCCATGGGTGCTTCCATGATGATATTCATAAACTCGTACTGATTGACAAATCGATCGGGTTTTCCACCCTTAATCGTTTCCATTAAATTTTGTCTCTTTGTTAACAAAATTTCCGCCTCCTTAATAACATCTAGTAATTTTTTTCGATTTTCGGTCAGTTTTCTTTGTTTCTTTGGTTTCTTTGGCTATCTTTGGCTATCTTTGGTTTTCTCTTCGTTTACACTTGGTTTACGCTTTATATTTTCGTGTTTTACGCTTTTACTAATTCTTTAGCTTTGACAGCGGCACTTCCTGCATCGGGGGCAAAACCATCGGCACCGATCTCATTGGCGTATTCCTGGGTGACTGGCGCACCGCCAACCATGACCTTGAAGCCTGTCAAACCGCTGGCTTTGATCTCTTGAACGGATTGTTTCATTGCGGGCATGGTTGTTGTAAGAAGTCCTGAGCATGCCACTAGGGTTACGTTTTTATTTACTTTGATGGCCTCGATAAATTTAGTTGCCGATACGTCTACGCCAAGGTCGACCACATCAAATCCTGCACTTTCGATCATCATGGCCACAAGGTTTTTCCCGATGTCATGAAGATCGCCTTCCACTGTACCAATAAGGCAGGTACCTAAAGTAGATGAGGTGCCGCCAGTGAGTAATGGTTTTAGTACGTCCACTCCCTTAGACATCGCTTTAGCAGCCATTAGCATTTCAGGTACGTAAATTTCTCCTGCGGAGAATCTGTCACCGACGACGCCCATGGAGTCAATCATAGCCTGGAGAATGGTTTGCACTTCGGCGCCTTCATCCAAGGCCTCCTGCACCAAACCTGGAACGAGTTTCGCTTTTCCTGCCTCTAACATTGCTTTTACTTCTTCGATCTTAGACATTTTTGAGTCCTCCTTAATAATTAAATTGACTACTGACTACTGATGATTGGTTATTGTATTGATTATTTCTTCTGCCCGAATTTATCTTCACGGAATGCTCCGATGTACTCCATGCAGTATTCGTCCTCACCCTTAAGTGCTTCAGTAGCATAGATCATGCCCATCATATCTCTGTTTAACGGGTTAATGATCGCACTGTCCATTCCTGCGTCCATCGCCAAAACGAGGAAGGCTTGATTCACGAGTTTTCTGGCAGGGAGATTATAGGAAATATTGCTTGCTCCTCCGGTGACATGAATGGTCGGATACTGTGCTTTGATTGCTCTAATGACTGCTGTAACTGAATTAATTCCGTCTTCCGAGGTGCAAAGCATTTGTACCAAAGGATCAATGTGCAAGCGGGACGGATCAATGTTATACTCCATGGCTTTGAGCATCAGGGCAGCAAACACTTTCATGCGTTTATCAGCGTCCTGGGGAATTCCTGTGTCATCGTTTAAGAGGGCAACGCACTCCCATTTCGTGTCGGCTATCAGCGGAAATATGACATCAACCTTGTCGCCTTCCATGGATACCGAATTGATCAGACCAGGCTTGTTACAGAACCTCATCGCTTCGGCACAAATACCTACATTCGGGCTGTCGATCGCAAGGGGTGTGTCTGTAACCTCCTGTACCAGATCAATCAGCCACTTGATCGTTTCGAGTTCAAGGCTGTTTTCAACCGATGCACACACATCAATAAATGCAGCGCCTGCCTCTGCCTGAGCTTTAGCCAGATTTCGAATAAAGTCGGCATCCTTTTCAGCGATTGCCTTGGCTACAGAAGGAATTGTACCGTTAATTTTTTCACCGATGATTATCAAGATCGATCTACCTCCATTTCTAAGTTTTGCTTGCTGGGTAATTAGATAGCTTTCTCAAGTAACATTCGCTAAAGTAATGCATTTTCGGTATAATAAAGGTTGCTTAGATGCTGTCCCCACCTCGGATCTGTAGTTATTTGTCTTGATATCTCTACAGTTATTTATTCTTTTTTTTGAAGATTCTCCCTTTGTAAAATTTGACGAAATAGTCTGTAAATAATGTACAAAGTGCACAATCACCTGGCCAAGGAGGTAACTATGGAGGATAATTTGATTCTTTCTCGCTATTCCCTGGAGTTAGTAAAGACACTCAGCAAAGGGTCCGACCTTCAAGCCCTAGTCGATCTAGGCTATCAAATGCTGGGCAACCCTTTTACGATCACTGACCTTAGCGTAAAGCTTCTTGCTTCAACCGGCGAAACATTGGTTACCGATGACCCCGTCTGGAACGAGCTTCAGATAAATAATAATTTTAATTTTGAGACCTATTCGTATTATGTTAAGGAAAGCCTCTTTGACGAAATAGCGAAACATGAAGAACCTTTTTTCTGGCTGGACCCCTACTGTAAATACCCTAGAATTATCGGGGAAATCACTATCAACAAGCGGAATGTGGCTGTTTTGGTGGCTTGCGCCCATAACCAAGAGTTTAGAGAAAGCGACAAAGAAATCGTCTCCATCCTTTGCGATGCCTTTTCGATCGAGCTACAAAAAAATAAGTATAATCATTTATCTCAAGGCTTACTGCATCAAAGCTTTCTGCTCGATCTGCTCGATGACAAGTTTAAAGACGAAAGCAAAATCGATGAACGACTAAAGATATTAGGTTTGAAGTTAAAGCGTAAGCTGTTTGTTATATTCTTAGATACACAAAATTTTGACGCAACAAAGTCAACGCTTCCTTACTTGAGAGAAGAAGTTGAGCTTAAATTAGCGAACGCTAGCGCAGTAATCTATAATAACAACATTGCAATACTCGCCAGTTGTGAAAATGAAATGCATTTTCTGGAGAATGAATCCAAGGTTTTAAGAGAATTCATGATTACGAATAATTTACAAGCAGGAATCAGTCGCTCCTTTACTGACTTAACGGAAGTAAGAGACCATTACTTGGAGTCCGTTGAGGCGCTAAAGCTGGGCAATCTCGTCAAAAAAGAGACTCATTTTTTCAGTTATGCTGATTACCTTATTTATGATCTTATAAATTGTCATGCTGATAACGAAAACTATATAAAGTTTCTGCACCGTTCCATGCTCAAACTGATTGACTATGATAAGAAAAACGGCACGGAATTTGTCCACAGCTTTCATATTTATCTCCGTAATTTTAAAAACATCAAGGATTCGGCTACTGCTTTAAATATCCATCGCAATACCATGTTTTATCGGATAGAAAAGATCGAGAGTATCTTAAATGTCGACCTTAACGACGTTGATATTTTGTTTCAGCTATATCTGTCCTATAAAATCTTAGAAATGACGTTGGAGGTTGGGGTCTGAAATCCGAAGTAAAATCAATGGTTTGACTGTTGGATTAATTAATAACAAGACCTCTCGGGCAAAACGCTCGGGAGGTCTAACTAGGTCAAAACAACAACACTCCGCCCAAAAAGGTTCAACTTAACATAATAGAATTGGAGTAATCGCAATTCCAAAAGGACCGAGCCCTGCCGGCAAATTTGCAATGACCGTATTAATAGCCGTATCGAGCAATGAAACAGTATTATTACTAAAATTGGTGACATAAGCTCGTGAACCGTCGGGGGTAATCATAATTTTCTCCCATCCGCTTACATCATTTCCGATGAGCCACCGAAGCGTGAAAAGGACATGAACGATTATTTGAAAATCACTCTAGGATTGCAGCGCCTACAGGAAATTGAAAGGCTGTAACACAATTTGCGATTGATTTCATAGCATGAAATGGGTATAATATAGGTATAATATGGGTATAATATAGGTATAATATTACTATAAGGAGTTGATACCATGCAGATTAAACCATCCGCAAGCATCCGGCAAAATTATAATGAAATTGCGGCTTTATGCAAGTCCTCCGGTGAGCCTGTGTATCTTACCAAAAACGGCGAGGGCGATCTAGTGGTTATGGATATAGATACATTTGCCCGTCGTGAGAAAATGTTAAAGCTGCGTGAAGAGCTGTTGGCCGTTGAGGAAGATCGTCTGGCCGGCCGCGCCGGAACCATACCGGATGAACTGGACAGCTATCTGGAAAGCATTATTGATGAGGTGGAGCATGGAAAAAAAGCATCAATATAAGGTGATTGTTTCCGACCGTGCCCGTCAGATGCTGGCCGGCCATGTTCTGTCTTTGGCACAGAAAAGCCCGTCTGCTGCGCGTAAGATAAAAAATGATTTGATGGACGCTATTCGCTCCCTCTCCACCATGCCGGAACGTTTTACTTTTCTCAACGCGGAATTTATACCGCTCAATAAATACCACAAATTATTCGTGGAAAAGTGGTATCTGATTCTGTATCAGATTAAGGATCAGACAGTGTATGTTGACTATATCGTTGATTGCAGGCAGGATTATGGATGGCTGGTGCGATAGTATTGCACACCGGTCAACACTTAACCACCACTTGGGCTGTCTCTAACAGGATTTTCCCTGTTGCAATATAAACGCGATTGAAAAGGGTCTTTGAAAGGGATTTCAGCATAAACATCAGCGCCCTTGGTTTTTATTCCTAAGTTTCTTAAAATAAAAGCAGCGGAATATGCAGCGCAGCTATTTCCTTCCTGGAGTTCAAAGTCGTTATATACAGGTAGGTAAAACTCCTAGTTATACACTAACGAAATAGAGTCTTTGCTCGGATATGGGGATAAAACATATACCATTCCAACTAATAAACTTATTATTAATATTGCAATTTTTAATTTGAAAGTGTAAATTTTCATTTTTATTTTGGCCTCCTGTTTAAAGTCTAAACTGTTGCTCTATTACTATAATTTTTGTTCCTGAATCACGCCTAAATGCCAACTGAACGTTTGTTGATCGTTTCCTGAAAGTTTGCTTAAGATCAAAAATTAACGGCTATATACGCCACGAATCAGCGAATATAGCCGTTTGCTACATTTCTTTATTACTCTTTCATGCACAGCCACGCCTTCTCCTTCATTACTAAAGTAATTGCTGGCTAAATATGTCGAGCTTCCTCTTGATATTCTCCACCTTTGAAAAAGAGGATCTGGGGAACTCCTTTGAGTGAAAGTGATTGATATAGCAGCTTGTCTTCTTCAACAGGTTTATACCCAAGCCTTCACCATCCGAAGCCCGTCTACGTATGCTGTAATTAAAGCTACCAAAAAGGCGGGAATCAAAATGAATGAACCCATCACTGAACGTACGCCGCAAGGCATCGCGGCTGAGATTAATAGGATCAAACAACAGACTTGTAAAATCATGCTTACCAATGCCATCGAGGTCGGCAAGCGCCTGAAGGAGGCCAAGGCCTTGCTCCCGCATGGAGAATGGGGAAAATGGTTGGTCGAATCGGTGAGCTATTCCCAGCGCACAGCTAACAGGCTGATGCAGCTCTTTGAAGAATATGGAGATAAACTGTTCGCTTCCACCGATGACGGCGGCAG
>NZ_JUEE01000149.1:0-27339 GCF_000802135.1 Desulfosporosinus sp. BICA1-9 | reverse complement strand
TTTTATCAAAAGCGTTTAGCACCTTGCCACTGTGCCTGTCCAGTTGACGGGGAGATACCTACTTGGATCATGTTAGCCAGGAAGCAACACTATCGAGAGGCTTGGTCTTCTCTTGTGGACAACAATCCTTTTCCCGCGGTAACTGGGCGAATCTGTCATCATCCCTGCGAGGGTGCCTGTAATCGTCGTGAATATGATGGTGCAGTCGCGGTCAATGCCCTTGAACAATTTGTTGGCGATTTAGCCTTGAGTGAGGGGTGGGCCTTACCCCAGCCAACGGTAGCACTAGACCAGAAGATAGCAGTGATCGGTGGTGGACCAGCAGGACTATCCTGTGCTTATCAGCTCAAAAGACTTGGTTATAAGGTTACCATCTTTGAGACTCGTCCCGAACTCGGCGGTGTTTTGCGCTATGGGATTCCTAGCTATCGATTAGCCAAGGAAACCTGGGATGGGGAATTAAGACGCTTAGAAGCACTAGGTATAGAAGTAAAGTTGAATCATTCGGTTAAGGCCAGTGATTTAAGCGGGTTAGAAAAGGAATATTCAGCCGTTTTCCTGGCTTTAGGGGCTCAGAGTTCTAAAACACTCCCCCAATTTTCAGTAGATAACCTCAGGGTGTTTAACGGCTTAGATTTTCTGGAAAAGGTTAACCGTGGAGAAGCTCCTCCATTAGGGCAAGACGTGGTTGTCATCGGGGGAGGTAGTGTGGCCTTAGATGTCGCTGGTACAGCCCGGCGTTTAGGTAGTCAGGTTAAGGTACTAGCCTTAGAGGCTAGAGAGTCACTGCCCGCTCAGCCTGATGAGCTGACTGAGTCTTTGGAAGAAGGAGTCGAGATTTTAGCGGGTGTTATGGTTCAGAATGTAGGCATAAGTTTTGAAACCCTTAGTTTGCACTGTATCAGGGTTACGTTAGATGAGAATTCTCCTGCAGGAGTACTTAGGCCAATTCCACTCTCTGGTACTGAATTTAGCGTTTCTGCAACGAATGTTATCTTGGCGGTTGGACAAGATGCCGAATTGACCGGTTGGGATAGCGTAATCAATGTCGGACAATCTTTAGTCAGGGTCGATGCTAATTTAGCGACTAATCGACCTGGAATTTTTGCGGGCGGAGATGTGACTCCTGCAGAGCGCTTTGTCTCCACAGCAATTGGGCAAGGGAAAAAAGCTGCCCAAAGTATTGATAAGTATTTAAAGAAACCGTATTCCAAGGGGATTAGTTCAAAAGATACGCAAACGTCACAAGACGTAGTTGCTTACCAGGAAATTAATATGTTTTATTTCCCGGAGCAGAATCGGGAAGAGAAGGGCACAGTTGCGGTTGAAGAAAGGCTCAAAAACTTTGCAGAGCTTAAAATAGGTTTTAGTCCCCAACAAACTCAGACCCAATCAGAGCGCTGTTTCAGTTGTGGTAATTGTGTGGAGTGCGACAATTGTTTTTACTTTTGTCCAGACATGGCAGTGGTTAAAGACTCTTCCTTGACAGAACATTACCGCATTTTAGATCAATTTTGTAAAGGCTGTGGTAGTTGTGTTCAGGAATGTCCACGAGGAGCGGTTGTATTGAAGGAGGAAACAGGACGATGAACAAAAACAATAACCGCATTCTAGTGAATGGTAACCATGCTGTTGCCTATGGTGTAAGACTGGCTCAACCAAAAGTAGTTCCCATTTACCCGATTACACCCCAAACGCCAATTGTGGAAAAAATTTCGGAGTTTCAAGCCGCTGGTGAAATGGTTGTTGAATTAATGACAGCCGAATCAGAGCATTCCGCCATGGCAGCTTGTATCACAGCCTCTCTGACAGGGGTTAGAGTGTTTACGGCGACTGCCTCTCAGGGCTTAATGTTAATGCACGAAATGTTACATTATGCCTCCGGAGCTAGGGCTCCCATCGTGATGTTTAATGTCAACCGGACCATTGGTTCGCCCTGGGGTTTCTGGCCTGATCAAACAGACAGTTTAGCACAACGAGACACGGGTTGGATTCAATATTACTGTGAACATGGTCAAGAGTCTTTGGATACTGTCCTGCAAGCCTATCGGGTTGCCGAAAAGGTCATGCTCCCGGCTATGGTTATGCATGAAGCATTTTATGTTTCACACGCCTTAGATATTGTTGAGGTTCCGGCTCAAGAGATGGTGGATCAATACTTACCTGATTTTAATCCCCTCCATCGTTTAGATCCAGAGATCGGGGAATCTTGGGGAAATACCGTCAATCAAGAGATGTTCTATCGTCATCGCCGAGATCTGGGTTTGGCGATGGAAAGTGTTATTAATGTGGCTCAAGAAGCAGATCTAGAGTGGCGGGAGCTTACGGGTCGCGGTTATGGAATTATTGAGGAGTATTGCTGCGAGGGCGCTGAATTAGTAATTGCCACCATGGGAAGTATGGTAGGTACTGCTCGGGATGCCGTGGATAATCTACGCAAAGAAGGCGTACCAGTCGGTTTAATCAAGGTTAAATTGTTCAGGCCGTTTCCCTTCGAGGCAGTGCGCCAGGCCTTAAGGGGTGTACCTAAGGTCATGGTTTTGGACCGCAATTTTGCCCCTGGGACAGGTGGCTTCCTTCATCAAGAACTTAAAGCAGCCTTATATGGTTTGGAGCGTGGACCTGCAATACACGGATATCTGACAGGTGTAGGCGGGACGAATATCTCTCCGACAAATATCGCAGCACTAGTCCGGGAAGCCATGAGTACACAACCCGTGACAAGTTCTGTCTGGAAGGGGTGATGATTGAAGATGGGTTATCAAATTAATGAAGAAAAAGTCTTTAATTCCGGTCATGCTGCCTGCCCTGGTTGTAGTGAAGCCTTGGCTATGCGTTATATTGTGAACACTTTAGGACCGGATACCATCGGAGTAGTGCCGCCTTCTTGTATCGCCATTATTTCCGGTCCGCAACCCTTAAGCTCAATGCGCATGCCAGTTTATCAAACAACTCTAGAGGCTAGTGCTGCCTCGGCGACGGGTATTGCCCGAGCGCTGAAAGCAAAAGGGAACGACCATACAAAAGTTGTCGTTATGGCCGGTGATGGCGGAACCTATGATATTGGCTTCCAGTCTTTATCCTCTGCAGCCGAGCGCAATGAAGATTTTATCTACGTTTGTTTGGATAATGAAGGGTATATGAATACAGGATCACAAAAAAGCTCGGCAACCCCTTACCTGGCTTACACAGCGTCTACTCCTGCGGGTAAACAAACACCCAAGAAGAATCTGGCGGAGATTATGGCTGCCCACCGTATTCCTTATATGGCTACAGCAACCACGGGTTATCCCGAAGATCTAGCGCGTAAGGTTGCCAAGGCCAAAGAAATGAAGGGGTTACGGTTTATTTTAGTTTTGGCCCCCTGCCTGGATGGTTGGGGTTTAGCAGATAATGCTGGGCCGAAAGTATCCCGTTTGGCAGTAGAATCAGGGGTTTTTCCATTGTATGAAATAGAAAATGGAGAGCGTTATACACTGAACTACGGTTCTAAAGGGACACCTGTTTCACAATATTTAGCGCTGCAAAAAAGGTATAGACATCTTAACCAAGCTCAGATAGAGGAAATTCAACGAGAGGTTGATCTGGAGTGGCAACGTTTACAAAGAAAACTGGCGACTTGATTGCGTTTTCCCTATCACTGTCAATAATACCTGCAGGACTTGAGATTTATTGAGAGCGCAGGCTTAATTATGGGGTTATTTGTAATTAGGGGGGTGAGAAAACCGGATTCCCACTACCATAGGAAAATAGAGAAGGGGGTATAGTTCATGAGTAAATTAGTATTAAAAAACGGTCGTTTGGTGATTCCAGGACAGGGTATCTTTGAAGCCGATGTGGCAATGGAGAATGGTAAAATTGTAGCGATTGGCCAAGGTTTAAGCGGGGACGAAGAAATCTCAGTGGCAGGAAAGTTTGTTTTACCTGGTCTTATTGACCCTCATATTCATTTAGGTATTTTCGGTGATTTGGCAGAAGAGATGGAAAAGGAAACAGCATCCGCTTTAATGGGCGGTATTACGACAGTAGGCGCTTTTATGGGCGGTCCGAATCCATATATGTCCTATTTTAAAGATGTCATTGATCTCGCCAATGCAAAAGCTGTTGCTGATGTCTTTTTTCACTTAGCTATTATGACTCCCGAACAGCAAAGTGAAATCTCTACCTATGCTAACGAACTCGGAATTACCTCGTTCAAGATGTACATGTCAGGAATCCCCGGACTCATACCAGACGTTGATGACGGCTTCATGCTCCAAACCCTAGAAATTGTGGCAGCTTTAGGAGACAAGGCAATTGTTTGTGTTCATGCTGAAAATCCTCATCTGATCAGGATTGCTACTGAAAAAGTGCGGGCCAGAGGTAGCGAAACTCTTGCAGATTGGGCAGATACACATCCTAATGCTGCCGAAGAAGATGCAGTACGGAGGGCCGCTTATCTCAATGATCTGGCAGGAAGTCGAATGTATATTGTTCATGTTTCCACGGCTGAGAGTGTTAAGGCTTTGGCGGAACTGAAACCACGCTACCCCA
This sequence comes from Desulfosporosinus sp. BICA1-9, assembly GCF_000802135.1. Classification (NCBI taxonomy): domain Bacteria; kingdom Bacillati; phylum Bacillota; class Clostridia; order Eubacteriales; family Desulfitobacteriaceae; genus Desulfosporosinus; species Desulfosporosinus sp. BICA1-9. Next base: position 22,806 of record NZ_JUEE01000149.1, on the reverse strand, counting down.
AACTTTTTGCGGAAACTACCTCCCCTTACCTCTCCATCGATAAATATAGTCCCTTGGGGTTAGTGGCCCATATGATTCCGCCTTTCCGGGATACTGAAAGTGTCGATGCTCTCTGGCAGGGTCTGGCTAGCGGCTTGTTGGATACTGTGGGTACTGACAATGTTACCTTGACCTTAGATCTAAAGGGTGCGGAAAAAGGAATTTGGGGAGCTATGCCCGGATATCCGGCAGTAGGAACGAGTCTGCCGGTAATGTTAAATTATGGAGTCAACAATCGTGGTTTTGATCTCATTCGCTTAGTAGAAGTTATGAGCAAAAACCCAGCCGAGATCTACGGACTTTATCCGCGCAAAGGGACCATTACACCAGGGAGTGACGCTGATTTGGTTGTGGTGGATCTTGATTTAGTTAAAACAGTGCGCCATGAAGATTTAGGTTCCAGAGCTGATTTTAGCCTCTATGATGGTCAAGAACTTCGTGGTTGGCCAATAATGACGATCAAAGGAGGAAAGGTCGTTGTCAAAGATGGACAAATGGTCTCTGAGGCAACGGGTCAATTCCTGAAGAGAAGCCTATAGGCTGGAGATAGGAAGATGACGAGCTATGTCTAACCAAGGTTAGGTTTAGGGTTAGGTTAGGGCAAGGAGTGAAAGAAGGAGGAATGGAGACTTTGCGTCAAGCTGAATTAACGGCCCAGAAGGATTACTGGGTGAAAAGTGCCTGTAAAATGTGTATTCACAGTTGCGCAATTAGGGTTCACGTTGTAGATGGGGTCGTATTAAAAATCGAAGGGGATCCCGATGATATTAACAATAAGGGAAAGCTCTGTCCCAAAGGGCAATCGGGAATCATGCGACTTTACGATCCGAACCGGGTCAAAACTCCTTTAAGAAGAACTAACCCCCAAAAGGGAATTGGGGTCGATCCTAAGTGGGAGGCAATTTCCTGGGAAGAAGCTTATGATATTACTGCCAAAAAACTCAAAAAGATTCGAGAGGAAGATCCACGTAAGTTGTTAGTTTCGATCAATGACTTTCATCGTATCCACATTTGGGGATGGGGTGCGGCTTATGGATCAGCCAATTATTTTTCGACAGTCGGGCAATATTGTGGGGCGGCCTATCATCCTGTTAATGGAACCTTAGATGGCTCATTTGCAGCGACGAATGACTATGAATATTGCAATTATTGGATTCAAATCGGAGGCGGTGATGGTTTTTCTTCACACTTGCATGTCGCTGGATCTATTAAACGTATGGCAGAGGCTAGAGTTAATCGAGGCATGAAGGTTGTGGTAGTGGAACCTAGAATGTCTACCGGCGCTGCTAAGGCGGATGAGTGGATACCTGTTCTACCCGGTACGGATCGAGCCTTTGTCCTAGGAATGGTTAATGTTCTGCTTCATGAATTAAATATATACGATGCTGGGTTTATTAAAAAACATACAAATGGTCCTTACTTAATTGGGCCTGATGGTAATTTTGTTCGTGACCCAGAGAATGGCAAGGCCTTAGTTTGGGATGCGGGGTCTGATTCTGTCAAAGTCTTTGATGACGAGAGTATCCAGGAATATGCCATTGAAGGGAACTATGTTGTCAATGGCCTTAAATGTCGACCGTCTTTTCAAGTTATTAAAGATACTTTAAAAGATCATACCCCTGAGCGTATGTCCAAGATTTGTACGATACCTGCTGAAACCATTAGGCGGATCGCCCGTGAATACGGAGAAGCGGCCCGGATTGGTAGTACAATTGTGATCGAAGGGAAGGAATATCCTTATCGTCCAGCAGGGGTTAATTACTACCGTGGAGCCATTGGGCATGTTGACGGTGGTCTTGATTCTTTAGCCATGAAATTGATCAATCTAATCATTGGGAACATCGATGTACCTGGAGGTCACATCGGGGTTGGCTTAGATCATCGTTGTTTAATTGTAGAACCGGGAACGGACGGGATGATTAAGCCCCAACCCCATCTTTTGCACCCACCCTATGCTTTTGCCGACAAGCCTTATAGCTTCCAACTGATGGAATGGTTTCCGATTGGAATTGACCCGGGACACCTTGGCGCGGATAATATTTTGCACCCAGAGAAATTTGGCTTTGACTTTAAACCTGAGGCCTTAATTATTCAGCATTCTAACCCCATGTGGAATCTTTCGGCAACAGATAAGGTGGTCGAAGTATTTAAAAAGTTAGATTTTATTGTGGCAATAGATGTGGTCCTCAATGAATCTTCGGAATGGGCCGATATAGTCTTCCCAGATCATACCTATCTGGAATCTCATCTCCTAGTCGATATAGAGCCGCCGGTAATTACTGGTCACGTTTATCGACGTCCGGTCATTGAACCTCTCTACGATAGTCGAGATGCAACGGATATTTTAACAGAATTAGCTGCGCGAATTGGGTGCTTAGAACAGTGGAATGGCTTATTGAATTTCACGGTCTTCTTAAAACCAGAGTATTACTTGGAACCGGATAAAAAATATACGAATCTTGAGCTTACAGATCGTATGGCTAAGAGCATTTATGGTCCTGATCATGGGCTTGATTGGTTCCAAGAAAATGGTCATGCCACAAGACATCAGACACCAGAAGAAATGTATTTACCTTATCATGGTCACCGGATTCCTATATATTTTAACTTTTTCAAAGAAACAGGGGATGACCTCCAAGCCAAGATGAAAGCGGCTGGACGGAAATGGGATACTTCCATGTATTTGCCGATCCCTGTCTGGCGGGACAGTCACCCGTTGCACAACATCGCCCCGGAATTTGATTTATACGCTTTTGCCTTTAAAGAGACCTTGCTCAATTTCTCAGAAAGCAATTCTATACCTTGGATTAATGAAGCTATGGAGAATATCCCCATGCATATGGGGGTGATGATCAATACGAAAACTGCCAAGGCCAAAGGAATTAAAAATGGTGACAGCATTAGGATTACTTCTCCGTTTGGCGAAGTCACTGGCCGGGCTAGTGTGTTAGAAGAAATCCATCCGGGGTGTGTCGCAATGTCCAATGGTATCAGCAGCTGGTCCAACCATCCCATTCCCAAGGTGAAAAGGCAGACTCATTTTAATCGATTGCTACCAGCGGATCTTAAATGGACCTGTGGGATGACAGGGCACTTGGAAACGTCAACTAAGGTTAAAATTACTAAAATTTGAGAGGAGGGGTGACACTAATGCATTTGGGAATGGTTATTGATTTAAAAAGATGTGTGGGCTGTCAAGCCTGTACCATTGCCTGTAAGTCGGAGAATGGTACGCCGCCAGAAGTCCTCTTCACGAAAGTTTTGGAGCAAGTGGCTGGGGAATATCCTATAGTCAAGAAAAAATTCATACCTGTCTTATGTAATCATTGTGAAGATGCACCGTGTGTAAGAGTCTGTCCGACAGGGGCTACTACCAAGCGAGAGGACGGAATTGTCTTAGTAGACAATAATAAATGCATAGGCTGCAGGGCATGTTACGTTGCTTGCCCTTATAAAAACCGGATCTTCCTCAAGAAAGGTTCCTTGAAAAATGGTTATCACGGTAAACAACTGACCCCCTATGAACTTGTGAAATATCCTAAGTGGCAGGAAGGCGTCGTACTGAAATGTACGTTCTGTGTAGAACGGGTGGACCAAGGCTTGGATCCCTCCTGTGTTCAGACTTGTCCTGCTGATGCGCGTATCTTTGGGGATCTATCTAACCCAGAAAGCAAGGTCAGCCGTCTAATCCGTCAGCGGGGGGGCTTCCAGCCCTTATCTGAGGATAACACGGAACCTTCCGTTTATTATATAGAATAGGAGGTGTTCAAATTGCCAAAAACCATGCCTTTGGTAGGGAACGAATTTGTCTCCGGTTTTCGTCTCCAAACAGAATGGGCAACTTTGATAGCAGCGGCGTTCTTTTTCGGAAAAATAGGTTCAGGGCTATTTTTAATGTCAGTTTTTCTCACGAATTCTTGGCTAGGAGCTTTAGTGGGTTTATTGATTGTGCTGGTCGGTAAAGGTGGTGCCCACCTGCTCTATCTGGGGAGACCGGAGCGATTTTGGCGAGGTCTTATGAAACCTGGAACATCCTGGGTTGCTCGTGGATTTTGGGCTATGATGATCATGATGGTCTCAGGAACACTCTTTTTGATTTCGCCGGCTGGGAGTGCTGCTAGTTCGGTATTCGCTTTGATTGCAGGGCTAAGTGCTTTTGTTGTGGCGATTTATGACGGGTTTCTCATGAACTCTTCGCCTTCTATTCCTTTATGGAATACGGCCATGATGCCTGTGCTCTGTTTATTTTACTCTTTGCTGGGCGGAACAACGCTTACTCTTTTCCTGATTGAGTTTGGCTTCACCGAAGTAGCTATAGCAACTGTTTTCTTAAGTAATATGGAAATAGTTCTTTTGATAACAAATCTGATTGTCATAGGACTCTATTTACTGAGTATGACCAATGCTACGGCTGCAGCCAAAGAATCATTGCGTCTGCTTGTTAGCGGAACTTACGCCTTGCCATTCTATGTCTTAGCCCTCGGGTTTGGGCTAATATTTACTCTGCTAATGTCTTACTTTGTGGGTACAGCTGGTGGCGCGGGAGTCGTTGGTTTAATCACTGCTGCTGATCTTGTAGGGCATTACTTCTTATTTTACCTCTTATTAAGGGTCGGTGTTTACAAACCTGTCTTGGGTCAATTAACCATGTAAGCTTCGATGATAGTGCTCAAAATATTTTTTAGTACCAGCTGGGTGGTGCACGAAAAACGTGCCCACCCTTATAGTTTATTTGTTCCGAACAAGTTTACTTGTGCTTAGTCTAAGGTCAATAATAGCGAGTACTTACAATATATGCTCTATTCACTGGGTTAACATAGTGCTAATATTAAGCTGGGGAACCTTATGTGCACGATTGCACCGTTGCGCCTGAAAAGCTGCAGAGCCCAAATACACAGATAGGTGATAAAGTGCGCCAGTGGAACTAGGAATCAGACTTCCAAAACTTGCTTCCATGGTTCCTTAGATATTGATTCAAAGGGGACGGCAGAATGCTAACGAATAGCGTCTTGGACTCAATTCACGACGGTGTCATTATAGTTGCTCTGGATTCGACCATACTCTATGCCAACCCAGCTTACACCCGTAGTTTTGGGGTTCAAGTTGAAAAGGTGTTGGGACGAAAGGTCTCTGAGATTGAGCCTAATTCCCACATTCTCGATGTGTTACGGACAGGAAAGCCTGTGGTTGATGACCACGCACATATAGTTTCGGTGGGCATTGATATTGTCGCTAATATCACACCTATTTTTGAGCAAGGAATAATGACGGGTGTCGTGGCCATTTTCCGCGATGCAACCGAAGTATTGGCGCTCAAAGATTTGGTGACAAGGTATCATTCAGAACTATTAGAACTTCGCACACGGTTGTTGGACGTGGAGGATGTAGTTTGGGACAGTCCTGCAATGAGGAGAGTATCAGAATTAGCCCAAAGGGTCGCTATGGTTGATTCCACCGTCTTGATTTCCGGTGAATCAGGAACGGGCAAAGAGGTTGTGGCTAAATTGATCCACCGAGTCAGTCAACGCCATGAAGGACCTATGGTGGCCATAAACTGCGGGGCTATACCGGAAAATTTATTAGAGTCTGAACTCTTTGGTTATGAAAAGGGAGCTTTCACTGGGGCTGGCCGGGAAGGCAAAGTGGGTCTGCTTGAGGTAGCTGACAAAGGGACCATTTTGCTGGATGAGATCGGAGATTTACCGCTCAGCCTTCAGGTTAAGATGCTTAGAGTGATCCAAGAGCTGCGTTTTATGCGCATCGGCGGGGTTAAGCAGGTAAAGGCGGACATCAGATTTATTGCTGCTACTAATCGAGACCTTAAGGCTATGATTAAACTAGGCACCTTCCGCGAGGACTTGTTTTACCGGTTAAATGTGGTGCCTATTCACATTCCTCCTCTGCGGGAACGGAAAAGGGACATAGCCGGCCTAGTCAGAACGTTTCTCCAGAAGTATAACGAAAAGTATCATATCGAGAAGAAAATCCTGCCTGAAGTAATACGCTATTTCGAAACCTCATATGACTGGCCGGGTAATGTCCGGGAGTTGGAAAACGTTGTTGAGCGTCTCGTGGTATCTTCCCCCTGTGATGTTATTAAGCTGGGCGACGAAGTTCTGAGTGATTATTTTGACCTGCAGAGTGACCAGGAAAGTCGCGTGCTGGTAAGCGGTTTAATGGACCTGAAAAAAGCGCGAGAACTTTTAGAACAAGAACTAATCCATAAAGCCGCTCAGGTTTACAGTTCGACACGCAGCTCGGCAGAAGCCTTGGGCATGGATCATTCAACAATAGCTAGGAAAGCTAAGAAGTACGGGATAAAATTTCGAGGGGATTGACTGACTGACACTATTAATTAGGCATTATGAGTGAGAGTATCCGTTTGTCCAACTGATCGATAAGGTTAGGGCAAACGGTTTTCTGTTTTTTGAGACAAGACAAGACGACCGTTCAGAGAACAGTTGTGACTATTTGTAAGATTATTCAGATATATTCTACCAAAATATGGGCTATGATTCGTAGAAATGTACATATACAGATCAATAGATAGAAGATAGTATTGTTAATAATAAATAATCAGAAAATTCGGTATTAATACAACTTAAGCTATGATCAGGGTTTTGGAGGGGGTGGATTCGTTCTGTCGAAGGCAACGTTCTTAGCGATGAAGGTTCCCAAGATTTTCAGAATGCAGATTCAAAATGCTTTAACGGAGCAGGTTGTTCAGGGTCAGGGATTAAAAGAAGTTGTGAATACCTTAAGCAATGTCCTGCAATTGACGGTATTGTTAGAGGATCGTTTTTTTCAACCTCTATATTTTGCCAAACCTTTAGCAGGATCTGAACATGATGAGGATTTTATTATGCCTAGTTTGTCACAGGAGTTCTGGTTAAACGGGCCGGGACGAACTTATTATCGGGAAATGACCCATAAAAAGAAATCAATCAAGCTGCCGGTTTTAAAGGATGTTCCTAGTCAGTATCCGCGTCTGGTTGCTCCTATAGTTGTGGAAGAAGAAATTTTTGGCTATCTTACAGTGGGCTGCATTCGTGACGGACTAGAAAGTTTCGAAATTGCGGCTATTACGCACGCTACGACGATTTGTTCTGTGGAGTTCCTTAAACAACTGATTGCTTTGAAAGCAGAGAACAGCGTGAAAGGAGACTTGATTAGAGATCTATTAAGTGGATGAATATTATGCTGGCAGCAGTCGTTAAGGGTATTAAACAGGTCGCTTTGGAGGAAGTGCCAAAGCCAATACTCCAAAATCCAACGGATGTGATTTTAAAAGTTACAGCCACGGCTATTTGCACAAGTGATGTTCACATAGTAGATGGATATTTCCCACCAAGTCCACCCTTTATTATGGGTCATGAATTTATTGGGATAGTGGAGGAGGTTGGTAATGATGTAAAAATGTTTAAACTGGGAGACAGGGTTGCTGCCCCGCCTGCACCCTATTGCGGTGTCTGTGAAAATTGTCGTAAGGGACATTACGGACAATGTATGAATTCGGCTATTTTTGGTAGTGGCTCTAATTGGGGTAATCTACCCGGTGGAATGGCTGAATTTGTGCGGATTCCCCATGCCGAATCATCGTTGGTCACAATTCCTGATCAAATAAGTGATGAACAGGCTATTTTTGCGGGGGATATGTTAACCACAGGATATTTTGCAGTGGATAACTGCGCCTTAAAACCTGGAGATACAGTGGCCGTTTTTGGGGCCGGGCCAGTCGGCCTCTGTGCCATCCAGACAGCCCGATTATTTGCTCCCTCTAAGATCATTCTAGTCGATATCTTGACTAATCGTCTACAGACAGGGTTAACCATGGGAGCAACTCATGTCATCAATTCGACAGAGCAGGATGCTGTAACTAAAATCATGGAGATCACTAATGGACAAGGGGTGAATGCAGCTATTGAAGCTATCGGACTCCCGGCAACAGTCAACACAGCTGCTCAGGTGATAGGGGTAGGAGGAATATTCTCGATTGTCGGGCTTTTCCCTGGCAACATCGATTTTCCCATCCAAACCTTGCTATTGAAAAATATTACTGTAAAAGTGGGTTTGGCCTCCCTAGGCAACATGCGCCGGCTAATGAGTCTGATCACTGATAAAAAACTGGATACGAGTCCCTTAATCACAAAGGGATATCTTTCAACGGTATTTGCTTAAATAACACTCCCAATAGACTTTCTGTTAATATCTGGGCGATTTACCTTGTTCCGGATAATAATTCTCAACGCCTATTTCCTTCATTCGATTGTTTCGCTCCAGCCATCTTTCTCTGGTCTTGCCTTCAAATTGTTTGTCGCATGGATACTGGTTGCATTTATAACAAAAATCCACACCATGTTGTCGATGACAAGTTTTGGCATGGCATTCGATTGGACACCGTAAATTATCACTCCGGCAACCACCACAAGCTCCTTGGGCAAAGTGCTGTAGAAATTCGAGAAATATAGGATATTCATTGAAGAGGGGGTTATTTACCGACTTCAGACTTGCCACTCGTTCGTAACCTCTAAGCAGATATGCCAGTCTCGCACTTAAGCTCTTGATCTCGCCATTTTCATAGTCCGCGCATCTTGTACAATCCAATCCACAAACAGCTAATTCAGTTCTAGTCTCACTATTCATCCTTTTATTCACTCTCTCTTCTAATTATCACACAGAGTTTTAGTTCTTAATCCTCGGCGACTCCGGGACGACCTTGAAGCGTCATCATCGTTGCTGTCATTGTGGCAACCAATTTGGGCTCTTCTGATCCTAGGGCAAAAACTTCGCCTGAGCAAACCGTTATCGTCCGCCCCGGCTTGACTACCATCCCTCTGGCTACAAACCTTTCGCCCTTCGCTGGGGCAAGTAGATTAACCTTAAATTCAACTGTCAGGACCGAAGCGCCGGCAGGCATTAGACTCATGAAAAAAGCCGATTATAAGGAGTATTGTCTTTTGTCACTATGCCTCCCTAACTTAGGGAGGACATATATTCAAATGCTGTTATTCCATAAATACTTTTAAAATGCTTATTTAAATGTGTTAAATCAACAAAACCACATTCTGCTACTGCCGAATAAACATCTTTGTTTTTTTCTATTAGCTGCTTTGCAAGTTCTACCCTGCAGTTTAGAAAATATTGATATGGCGAAATTCCAGTACCGGCTTTAAACATTCTGATAAACTGAAATTTTGAAATATCAAGTTCTCTACAAATGTCATCAAGTCTTAGTACATTTTCCAGGCTGGAATGAATCATATCCTTTGCTTTTTTGGTTAGATCATTATCCTTCCTGTAACTCATAAAAAGATTGGGCTGGGTAAAGCTATCGGCAAGAGATAAAAGCAATTCACTGCACAATGCTTCATCTTTTCCGCTTAATATTGCACAAGAAAGGTTTAGTATTCTTTGTTCAAGCCTGTAATTATATACAATTGGAGAAGAGAAGCGGACTATATCCTTCTTTTGAAGAATCTCTAAAAACAGTTTTGGCTCAATATATACCATAACATAATCAATACCTGTCTTATCATGTGCCATACCGTCATGCGGCTGTTCCGGATTAAAAAGCATAACACCATTTTGATATGATGATTGAAAATTACCATCTAAGTTATACTGCTGAATACCTCGCAGTGTTACACCTAATGCATACTCCTTGTGAGAGTGCTTTTTATATTTAAAATCAGCAAAGCTTGCTGACAACGCAGTAACACCAGTTGATTTTTTATATATAAATCTATCCATATGAATCACCTCTTAATTAGCTCAATTACCCCAGATGCCATTATCGCAGAATAAACTAAAAATAATGCCATAACTATATTAACAGTCTTTTGAAATTTCTTCAAAAATTCCTTGAACATTACACCGAAGAGAACCCATGTAACAAATGCGCAAAATCCAATAATTATTATAGCTGCAGCAAATACTGCAAGTGCAGGCGGAGCAGTATAGTATGGCATAACAAAGCTTGGAATTACTGTCATTGTGAATAGTACGACTTTTGGATTTACAAACTGCATAAGGAAGCCAGAAACAAAAGTCGCAGTTTGTATCTCAGCCGACTCTGACACATCCATTTTGTATATTTGATAAGCAAGATAGAGCATATAGAAGCTTCCGATTATTTGCATAACAATTAAAATCTTTGGTATTATTGCTATAAGTACAGTATTCAACATAGCGGAAATACCAAGTAATAAACCAAAAGCAATAGTTGCTCCATATGCATATTCCATTGCCTTTTTTGTCCCAAAATTATGTGCTGTGGACAATATAACAATATTTGTAGGCCCAGGTGTAAATGTAACAATAAAGCAGTATATTAAAAAAGATGTAATATTCATGAAGCAAACTCCTTTGAAAGTATTTTCTTGAATTATACATCTTAAAATTTAAGGCATATAGTATGTTATTGCAGAGCTAGCTTTTTTGTATCATAAGCCTAATACACGAGGTATAATTGACTCAGAAAACTGTGACTCATTTGTAGGATGTGAAGTAGTGAAGGGGTATGTAATCATGAAATCAGTTTACCTAAGAAAAGAGGATTGCTGCGGGTGCAGTGCTTGTTACAGCGTCTGCGCCAAACAAGCCATTACCATGAAGCCGGACGAGGAAGGTTTTTTGTATCCAGAAATTGACCAGGCCTGTTGCGTTGCTTGTGGCAGGTGTACCCAAATCTGTCCATTAACACATAAAGGTAATCACAAAAATAGTGGTATGCCCCGCTTTTATGCGGCGCGCCATAAATCACAGGAGGTTTTGTGGCAATCGACATCAGGGGGCGCATTTACTGCTATTTCTGATGCTATTCTCCGGCAGAACGGTGTAATTTATGGTGCGGATTATGACGAGGACTTTCATGTTCTTCATCATCGGGCGGAAACGCCCGAGCAGCGGGACAGGATGCGAATTTCTAAATATGTGCAGAGCGATATGGGGGATACCTATGCTCAGATTAAGGCGGACTTGCAAAAGGATCGCATGGTTCTTTTCACCGGAACCCCTTGCCAGGCCGCAGGGCTGCGCGGATTTATGGGCACTTCATCGCTTATGGACCGGTTATATATTTGCGATTTGATTTGTCATAGTATTCCCAGCCCGCTAATCTGGGAGGAATATAAACGGTTAGTTGAACGAGAAAAAGGTGGAAAGCTTGTCAGTGTACAATTTCGTTCGAAGAGAGACGGTTGGAGCCGTGCAAACAGCAATAAGGGGTTTCTTTTTACGACAGATCAAAGCCCAGAAATACATGAGGATAATCATTTTCATCAGTTGTTCATTAAAAGAACTGTACACGGAAGAGCGTCCAAAGGAAGAAGCACTTAACGAACAAAAACGCCTGCGTGAACCATCCCAATTTCCTGAAAACCGTAACCTTTTTTGGGAGGATTACAGACGTTTCGGGTTTGAATACGTTATTGGGAAAATAGAATAAAAAAACATGAACGAGATAAAGACGTAGCTCGCTCTCAAATCCTTGATTAGGCAATTGTTAAATGAGTATGGGCACTAATTTTGGATAATTGCGTATTATTGTGTGTTTTCAGAAGAAACGATTGCACTAGTAATAAAATTGAAAGGACAAGGTATATCAGAATTTGTTTTATTTCAAAAAGAAAAGGCCTTAATTCATAAGACCGTAGACGAGAAAACTATTGCTTGTTTTTAGCATCGCAAGTCGAAATTCCTAAGACATCACTAACGGGACAATAACGAATTGAACCTGTTATTATTGGCGCGAGTCCAATAAGCCCCCACCAACTTCTAAAGTATAAACCTAAAAGAACGATCGCTGCGCCGATTACAATTCTAACAATTTGCTCGGTTTTACCAACATTACATTTCATTTTTAGATCACCTCATAGATATATTTCAAGGCGAAACCCGCCGGGGTGGCGTCTTGCGAAACTTGGACTTTTGTATATATCTAGCTTACTGGTATTTTGCCATGGACAATGATATAAAAGGCCAGTAATTAATTTACTGACCTTTGGATATATCTCGGATAGAAGATTATTTTGTCTTTCCGAAACTTTCAAAAGTCTTTCTAACCATTTCCCCACCGACGGTACCATTCTGACGAGAAGTACTGTCTGGACCAAGAGTAACACCCGTTTGAGCTGCTATTTGATTTTTGTCTACTGGTAATTTGTACTTAGCCATGATCTAATACCTCCTTGTAGATTATTTTCTTACTGTATATTGATTTAATTCTGAAGCTTTGATTGCAATCATTAATTATAATTTCTCCATAATAAGTGTAGATATTCAAGGAAACTATTGGATAATGATAAGTAAATGCATTCGAATGATAAGGAGTAACCCCTAGTTTGTAAGCCTCGCGGCCCACCGCCGGGGTGGCTGTCTAACTGAATTCCGGTAGCTTTCCAATAAGGTTTCCGTTGCCGCCAGAAAGCAATAACTACTGCAACAGGCCCTGTCTCATCTTAAAGAGACAGGGCTTTTGCTATAAGATAACAATAGTTCGGCCAGTGGCAATAGTTGTTAGAATTTCCTGAGAATCATTGCCTTTGGATTGACGGCAGGGTTTTCCGGAGTTACTCTGCAGTAGAGAGGCGGATCACTTAGGGATGTCAGAGACGGTTATTCCTGGGAAAATAGTCAGATTAGACAAAGAAATGAGTGGATAGCCATGAAAAAGGTAACCCTGAAAAATGGCAGGGAATTTCTGATCAGAAAAGCAACTGAAAATGATGGGGAAGAAATGGCAAAGTTTAAAGTGTGCATAAGCGGGGAGTCGGACTTTCTCTCCTTTGGCAAGGGTGAGCTGGAAATAACCCCTGAAACGGAGGGGAAAATCATTGGCTCTGAAAACGGAACGGATAACTCTGTGATCATCCTAGGCTTAATGGACGGCGAAATTGCAGGCTTTGTTACTTTTCAAGGCGGGACAAGGGTCAGGAAAAGACATGGGGGGGAAATGGGAATAGCTGTCCTCAGGAAGTATTGGGGCCTGGGAATAGGAGGCCTTCTTCTATTAGACCTGAAGGAGCTCGTGGATGAAAACTTGGTAAGCCTGAATCTTAAGCAGATTGCTTTAAATTTGATGTATGCCACCTATCAGGCTGCTGAGGGCAAGGCCAGGGCCGCTGCCCTCTACCAATATTTTTCCTGGGATATGTGTAAGGACATTAAGATTGAAGAATTGTTTACTGTCGGGCCGGAAGAGCTTAAAGGGACAGACGCCTTTATGGAGGAGTGGATCTCTTTTCTGAAAAAGACCCCCGGCGACAGGGCTGCGGACCTGCTCTCCGAAGCCTGTTTAGATGGAAAAGGCATCCGCTGTTTATGCGAGACAGCCCGGGAAGCAGGGACACGGCATCCTGCTTTATATGAACGCGCTTGTGCCTATCTCCTTGAAGAAGGAAAGGAGTTGGACTGTGAGCAGCTGGGATTGGAAGCTATTGAAATACTGCCCGAGAAGCTGGTTATCCGGGGCAGGATTGCGGATTTAACGGCGCAAGCCGCCACCCGGCTGAACCACCCGAAGGTTCTTGCAGAGTGCTATCAGGCAGCTTTTGACTCCCAATCAACGCTGAATCACTATTTGAGGTTGTTTGAACTGCCGGATTATGAGGACAGAGCGGACAAAGGGGCTAAGTACGCCAAAATGTTGACGGACAATGTGAGTGGAGAAGGCTACTATAATAACAAGCAGATGCTGACTAATGCAATTTCCCAGGATCAGAAGAAGGTTATTCTCTTTTTCAACAGAGAGTTTGAGTTGATTTACCAAGAATGCCAAAGAGATAAAGATTTCTTGGGCTGGAGCAGTCAGTTTAAAGGAATTGCCGTTCCCCTTTTTATGCTGTTGCTGGATCGAAGCCCTAAGCTTAGCAAAGCCGGGCACCAGCTGTTAAATGAATTGAAATTCCGGATAGGATTTATGGAAGGCGATGGGGCAGATTTGGCGGCGCGGTTTTTATACTGGAAAGCAAAAGTGCCTTTATCGGATGAACATTATCAGAAATACCGACCATGGCTGGAGGCAGAAGTGGATAAAAGGGCGGAGGCGATTGTCGGAGGAGGTTATCGCAAAAGCTACTACAAGGCGGCTCTACTGATAACAGCTTTAGGGGAAACCATGGAGTCGAATGGAAAGCTGAATGGAAGGCGGGCCTTGATTGATCACTATAAAAAGCTGTATCCCAGAAAACGAGCCTTTAAAGGGGAGATTGATATGTTTTTGTTAGAAGTTAATTTAGAGAGAATTTAAGGTTAACGCTGATGAATCTGATCGTCTCATGTCCTTAATGAACTTTCATTAGGGTATATAATAGTGGGATCCACCGACTTTACATTGAACGACAGGACTATCCATTATGGATCAGGTGACGGTGTCATTATACTACCATTGATGACTCACAGATGTGCACCGAAAGATATCAACCATTGGGCATATGTTATGTTGTTTGTTGATCCCAGTTACTACAGTTATTTAGAGCCTTCATTTGGTATTTTATTCAGTGTGATCTTTGTCGGAGAGACATTAACACTCCCTCAGATTATGGGCGGTATTTTGATATTGGGGTCAACCTATATTGGGGAAATGCTTAAGGATGGAAAATTATCTAACATTGATACGTGCATGGAGCAACAAAATAATAAACAGAATAGCAAAAAGGCAGCGCTTTTTTTACGAGAAAGGAGCTGAAAGAGTATCTCAGGCAATAACATGCAATTTCTTGTCATAACCATTATCCAGCAAATTTTTGATATAACCCGTAGGCGTTAAACCCGAAAGGTTCATAAATTCTTTGATAAAATGGGACTGATCATAATATCCGGCGTCCAAGGCAGTATCCGTGCAGTTAATGCTGTGGATGGAATTAATCAGATTGCTGACTGATTAGATGAATTAAACATAGCTTCCGATCAAGTAAATTACATCATACGGGATTTGGGGGATAAGACGTATTTATTTATAACGAAGAAAGTTGATTTGGATCACAATACCTATAAGGTTTCTTATGCTAAGGATATTTCGAGTATTTATAACAATCGAGAAAACCTGTTAAACCTTCTGCTCAGGTTAAATCTTCTTGTCTCAGGAATTTGGTCATCGTAACCATCGTATTAAGTAAATTTATCGTAAAGCCCATTAATAAGCTGATCCAATCAACCCAGACCATAGCCGAGGGGAATTTTAGCGCAAGAGTCAAGGTAATGTCCAATGATGAGATCGGGTTGCTGTCCAAAAATTTCAATTCGATGGCTGGCGTGGTCGAAGATAAAATAAACCAGCTGGAAAAAATCTCAGAGGACAAGCAACGTTTTATTGATAACCTGGCCCATGAACTAAGGACTCCCTTAACCTCCATCATTGGCTATGCTGATTATCTCCGAACTAATAAATATGATGAAGAGATTTTTATCAACTCGTTAAGCTTTATCTATGAAGAAGGAAAACGACTGGAAAAACTGGCATTGACCTTAATGGATCTGATTGTGCTGAGGAAAGAAGATTTTGTGATGAAAGAAGAGAACCCTGAAGAGCTTTTCATCGATCTTAAAAATTCCTTTACCCCCAAGTTGGAGCTGAAAAATATCCATCTGGAACTATCGGCCGAGCCTCTTCGTCTTTTGATGAATAAGTATTTGATGAAAATTATACTGGCCAACCTGGTTGACAATGCGATTAAAGCCTCGAAGAGCGGGGATAAAATAGCCCTAAGCTTGCATAGGGATACTGAAGCAACTATAATTCTGGAAATCAAAGATACAGGGACTGGTATTTCTGCAGAAGACATCACAAAGGTTTTTGAGCCATTCTTTACTGCCGATAAATCCAGATCAAGGGCTAATGGCGGGGTGGGCCTTGGCTTTCATTATGTGCAGAAATCGCCACAATTCATGATGCTGAACTTAAAATAGAAAGTAAGCTGAACGAAGGTACAATGATAAAAATAATATTTAATCCTTAAAAGCAAAGCGATGGAGCTTATCACTGTGTAAGGTGATTCATAATAAGCAATAGCCTGAGGGAAGTCAATTCTCCTCAGGCTATTGCTTATTATGAATCAGTGTGGAACTGTAATCGGAGATGAAGAAAGGACAGGTGCTTAGGACGGCAACTTTGTATTCTTTGGAGAGCAGGGCAAGCTGAGCTTCCAGAATATGTGCTTGTTCCGGTATGCATTCTAAATTTGGTTCCTCATGGATGATATGCCGTGCCTTGTTAATATTTTGCTGAATGACGACATTACATTCTTCCTTGTTAACGGCAAATTTCCGGTAGTCGTGATTTCTGTTTTCCCGGTTGACGCGTATTTTATAGGTCCCCGCCTGCAGCTCATCCAGAGTTGCAACGTAGTCGTTGTACCGGTCATCGGGAATCGACGACATATGGTAGAATGACTCAACCATCGGATAGTTTAAATATAGCTTTCCCATGTCGGAAGATTCAACAAAATATTCCGCCATCTGCCGAATCTTTTCCGGCGAAAAATCCGGTGCTTGCGGATCAAGATCGAAGATCAAAAGGACATCAGTATATGTGGTGTCAAAAATGGGCTTCTTTTCCGAGGCAGGTTCACGCGCCTTTAGAAGTTGTAAAAGGTCCATTACCGATGGATCGCTTTGGACAAACATCTCGCTGTAAAGGGTATAAATGTTAGTGCAGTAGGAGACAATTTTGTATTGTGCATCAATGCCGTAGATGGCAAGCAGCCGTGCCATGAGCGCTGTGTCCGTCTTTGCCCCCTCTACCAGAATGAGAATTTTTCGCTTATTCTCAGGCATTGAACTCACCGCTCATATACAGTTTTTCAAGATTATGTCCTTCCCGCAATTCACGTTCGGTGGCATTGGCAAAGGAAGTCAGCTTATTGGCGGTCAGAATGAAATAGCAATCGGGACGCATGATACGATTGGAAAGCAGGTTCGTATTGTGTGAAGTCAAAATTGTCTGGAATCCTTGCATCTCTTCCAGTAGCTTCACAATAGTTTCGGCCAGCTCATAATGATAAAAGGCATCAAATTCATCAATAAACATCAAAGAAACATCCGCTGCGGTCTTATGCCAGTAGAAAAAGGTGTATAGCGCCTTGGTGCCACTGGACGCAACCTTAAAGAAAGGCAGCGGAACGCGGCCGTCAAAATACAGCCGCCTCTTTCCATCCGGGTCTTTCTTGGCAACCAGCTTTTCTTTGAGACCAGCCTTGTGCAAAAAAAACTCCAGTTCTTTGAGCATGTCCCCTTCAAAGATAAAATCAAAGTAATCATTGCTTTTGGCCTTGTATCCAATATACCTGTTTTCATCCAGACTGCGGAACCAGAGCATGTGGGAGACAAAACGCAGCATTTGATAGAGTGGATGATCATCCACCAGCGCGGAATTAGAGATAGCATACTTCAAAATCGAGTCGTTTCCGCGGAATGAGAGGTTTAGCGTGGGCATCAGTGCTTCCAGTCCGGACAAGTCGCCTCGTTTATCTTCATAATCGTATTGAAACAACAGCTTGTCATTAATTAAAACTGTTTCATATAGCAAATCCTGACTTTCATTTTTTCGGTAGCGATAATCAATCTCGCCCGTACTGAAGGAAAACACATAGTGAAATTCAGCAAAGCCTGTTTTGTTATTGACATTCAGATAGTACTCGTAAAGGCCTGGGGTGACGTTGTTCGTGGTCAGATGCGAAACAATATCAAACAGAGCAAGGCCGAGGTTGGACTTGCCAACTGCATTTTTGCCATATACAATTATTTTCTCCAGCAGACCGTCTGCTACGCAGGAGTTATTGAATTTGTAGTCCCGGACATCAGAAAAATCAAAACGAATGGTGTTATTAAAGTTTTTAAATCCGGTTACCTTAAACAGCTTTAGCATCAATGCTCCCCCTTTTAGCCTCATCTTATCGTTTCGAAAGGACAAAGTCAAGAAACGCCGTAAAATGATTACGGACAATCCGGAATTGTTTTACGACAATTTGCGCCTGTTTATACCACAATACTCCGATTTCTTATGAGGCAAACAGAAGGGGGTCTACTGACAAAACGCTTACACTTTTGCGGAGAGCCTGCTAAATAAGTGCCGCATACAGAATCGCACTGAGGGCACGGCGGATACTTTCTCCTAACGACTCGAAATCGCTCCAACCATACATGCGAAGTTTGTCGGTAATAAAACCCTCGAACGTTTTCCGGACGCAAGGTGAGAAAAAGTGATTATTAGTGCAAGTCGCAGAACGGACATACCGGCATTTTATTCAGAATGGCTTATTAACAGATTACAGGAAGGCTACGCGCTCATGCCTAATCCACGCAATCCTAACCGTTTGGGGCGTGTGGAACTTTCGCCCGACATCGTGGACTGCATTGTCTTTTGGACAAAAAACCCGATTCCTATGTTTGACAGGCTGAAACAGCTTGATGCAATGGGGTATTCATACTACATCCAATTTACCTTAACTCCCTATAATGAAACGGTGGAAAGCGGCTTGCCTCCAAAGCCAGAGCTAATTGAGGCATTTATAGAAATGTCAAAGCGCACAAGTGCCCAACGCTCGGTATGGCGATATGATCCTATCTTTGTGGATGCCAAACACTCGGTAGATTGGCATGTGGGGCGCTTTGCTGAAATGTGCGAGAGGCTTCACGCATACACAGAACGGTGTGTTTTTAGTTTTGTTGACCCATATAAGAGCATAAGCGATAGATACCAGGCCATGTCGCATAATGAGATGATTGCCATAGCATCCCATTTTTCAAGAATTGCCAAAAAACATAACATGGCGCTCTACACCTGTGCAGAAGAAATTGACCTTGCAGAATACGGTATCAAGCATGGGGCGTGTATCGAGCAAACGTTAGTTGAGCAAATAATTGGCCGACGCATTATTGCCAAAAATGACGCGAACCAGCGCGCGGCCTGTTGCTGTATTGAGAGCGTAGACATTGGCGCTTATGACACTTGTACACATGGCTGCACCTATTGTTATGCTACGTCAAGTCAGAAAACAGCACAACGGCGTGTGGCTGTGCATGACCCCAAAGCCCCGATGATTACTGGCTATCCACGGGGCGACGAAATCATAACTGATCGTACAACACCGTCCCAAATATTCAGCCAACTTAGTATGTTTTAGGGGGACTTCATGACAAAGTAAGGAGTGTAATTATAAAAAACATGTATTTTTATGACTTCCCCATCGGGACGATTGGGATTGAAGAGGATGATGGCTCTATTTCCAGAGTGTTCTTTGGCAGCGAAAAGGCCCTCGCGGGCCAGGATATTGCTGAAACTCCGCTAATTCAAAAGGCGGCTTCTCAGCTCACGGAATACTTTGCCAGTGAGCGCAAGGAATTTGACCTGCCCCTGGCGCTGGAGGGCACCGAGTTTCAAATGGCGGTCTGGAAGGCATTGCAGGCCATTCCCAGCGGGGAAACCCGCAGCTATCAAGACATTGCCAAAGCAGTCGGCAAACCGCAGGCCGGCCGGGCCGTAGGCATGGCAAATAACAAAAACCCAATCCTTATCATTGTTCCCTGCCACCGGGTTATCGGGCAGGACGGCAGCTGGGGCGGCTATGTCGCCGGTGTTCCTGCCAAAGAATACTTGTTAGGATTGGAAAAGCGCTATGCCTGATACTGCCAAAGGTAATAAGAGGTGATCGCTATGATTCTGAACATTAGCGGACGAACTGATATTGTTAATTACTACTCGAATAGTATTGTTATGCAAATTAAAATGCGCAATTGCCAATATCCCCTATGTACTGTAAATAGTTTTAAGGTGTTTGGAATGTTACTTTTCACCATGCTGAATTATAGGTCGCTTATAATATGACTTGATGGTGTCATCTTATAAGCGTATATTGAAATAGGGTGACAAAATGCAAATTAGCCGATTATTCGAAATCGTCTATATCCTGCTTGATAAAAAAGCAGTAACGTCTAAGGAGCTTTACGAGAATGTGTTTCAAGAAGAGTATGTTAAACTAAAGCTGTCTGCGGAGGTTGTGCCAAGTAGCATCAAAAAAGCAGTGGCTTTCTGAACGGTTTGATGATGGACTGGTTTTCAAAAAGTGTGACGTGCGTGGTAAATGTTTTATAGAATATATCCCTGCTGAAAAAGCGTGGTCACCCATTGAAGCTGACGGGTATATGTTTTAACGACATCCTGGGTGTTGATCCTCATTTTGTGGAAACCCTAAACACGGCAAAGAAAATAGCTGCAACTCACTCCAACGTCTTAATTCGAGGAGAAAGCGGAACAGGAAAAGAGCTCTTTGCTCGGGCAATTCACGAAGCAAGCAGCCGAAACCAGTATCCCTTCGTCGCAATTAATTGTGCCTCGATCCCGGATAATCTTTTAGAAAGCGAATTATTCGGATATGAACCCGGCTCTTTTACAGGAGCAAACAAACATGGGAAGCTGGGTAAGCTCGAATTGGCTCACAAAGGAACGATCCTCCTCGACGAAATCGGGGATATGCCTTTATATTTACAACCAAAACTGCTGCGGGTTCTTCAGGGCAAAGAGATTGAAAAAATTGGGGGAAGTACACCCATTCCCATTGATGTACGCATCATCGCCGCAACAAATAGTCTTTTAGAGGAAAAGATCAAAAGCGGAGCTTTTAGAGAGGATTTATATTATCGCTTAAATGTGATTCCTTTGTCCGTCCCTCCACTTAGAGAAAGAAAAGAAGACATCATTCTAATTGCCCATTATCTTCTTCGGAAATATTGCCGCAAATTTAACGTAATGGAAAAAAGCTTTTCTGCAGAAGTTAAAGAACTTTTTTTAAGCTACCCATGGCCAGGGAGTGCGACAACCTGAAAAAAGAGCAATCCGGTTCTGAAGTAAATCAATTTTTGGGCTGACTCTCTATAGTGATACTTATAACCTTTCCGAAACTTTATTGTTAGGGAAGGTTTTCCCTTTTAAAGGGCTGCGTGAAACTAAGTTTCGACACAGCCCCATCCAAGAGTGAGAGGGTATTATTCTTCCGGTTCTTCCACTAACTCCGTACTATCACGCAAAATCACGGCAGTGAGCGGCTTCTCCGAGAGACTGAATAGGGCGGCAGAAACCTCGTGGAGGGATCCATGATCAGCATCTGGCCTCACGTAGTTTAAGCTCTTTTGCTTGATTTGAGGACCGCCGGCAGGTGTCAACCCGTCTTCATATTTCAACACTAAGGTTGAAGTCAACGGCTTGTCAATGATAGGCATCTCTTTTCCCTCCCCCCTTGATCCAGAGGCCGATGGATTCGGCATGGTTGTATATAATATGGATTTGCTTTTACTATGGTTACTGTAGGGAAGCATCTTTGTCCAAACCGCATTTTTTTATTGGCGCTATAGCCCTCACGCTTGTCTGGGGCTCGGCATATCCTATAGCGGTATCTAAAAGACATTCCGTAAAAGGATGGCAGCCGGTATGAGGACGGAAATTTCCAACAGGACGCCTGAGCAAATCGCGTCCGAGATTAACTTTATCAAGGAAGAAAGCGGCAAAATGCTGCTTAGCAACGCCGTTGAGATCGGACGGCGACTGACGGAAGCCAAAGAGCTGGTACCCCATGGGGAGTGGCTCAAATGGCTGACTGAATCAGTGAGTTACTCCCGAAGCACAGCCAGCAGACTGATGAAAACCTTCCGGGAGTACGGGTCTATACTCTCTTCCCCCGTTGGGGAAGAGAGGCCAAATGGTGCATCGATGCAACATTTGAACTACACCTAAGGAGCGTTAGCTCAAGAAATCGGAGTGCAAAAATCATATTGTAGTAGGTTAGAGCGGGGTGAGTTTATCCCAAATATCAAATTATGTCTTTTAATCCATCGTGCTTTAATCAACATTTACTTTCAACGAACTGGAAAACTTCTCGAAAAATTGACAATTGATCGTTTGTTTTATATTGAAGAACAGAAACAACCTCAAGACCAGTGTTAATTCATTGGTCTTGGGGTTATTCATTTGCTACTTTCTATTTTTAGGGATACTGACTAGACGTTATAAAGAAACTTAACTTCTTGATGATGATTTTCAGGAAAAAGAAGCTTCGCATTGGTACTATAAAAGAACAAGCACACGATCCGAATGAACGGGTGTGTAAGGCGCTGATCAGAAATTCTCACACCAACGCATTTTGTTTTTGAGTTGAAGAGTGGATGAGGGAGGAGGAAATGGGGGGGGAGAAATTTAACACTCTCCTAGGTTTTTTTTCAATACTTTAATGTTATAACATTCGCCTACGTACCTGATATTATACCATGATAGATTCGATCGTTTATCTTTCTTAAAATTACATCTCCTTTTTTAAATATTTATAGTTAGACTTTCCTCTACAATTAGTAAAATACTGACAATTGACACACCTAATACTTCTAGGTATAATGTGAAATATACATAGAAGTATTAGGTATAGTGGGGGAATTGAATGAATGTATCTAAAGACTTGGTAGCCGCCTCTGCTACCCCACTCATTTTGGCCATTCTCAAGGAAAATGACAGTTATGGCTATGCGATTATCAAGCGCGTGAAAGAGATGTCTGAGAATCAACTAATTTGGACGGAAGGTATGTTGTATCCGGTATTACATCGTCTGGAAGAACATCTGTTAATTGAATCTTACTTGAGTAAATCAGAGGCAGGCCGGCAACGTAAATATTACAGGATTAAAGAGAGTGGGTTAACCGAGTTGGAACAGCAAAAAAAGCAGTGGGAAATAGTTCATAATGCTCTTGCCAGGACCTGGAATGAAGAAAGTAATTCGTAAGGAGGAT
>NZ_JUEE01000148.1:0-6209 GCF_000802135.1 Desulfosporosinus sp. BICA1-9 | reverse complement strand
GAGATCGTGAACGGATTTGTGATATGTATGAAATGACCGCAGGAAGTCGCTTAACCGTGAACATTATGCGCATTGGAGGAATGAGTGCAGAGCCACCGGAAGAATTCTGGCCTGCCTTAAAATCATTCCTTGATGACACACCTGAGATGCTGGAAGAATATTATGGTATCTTTTTTGGCAATGAAATTGCTATGGGTCGGTTAAAGAACGTGGGTATCTTATCCAAAGAATTGGCGGAAAATCTTTCGATCACGGGTCCAGTCTTACGAGCCTCTGGTGTCAATTACGACGTGCGTAAAGCAGAACCCTATAGTATCTACGATCGGTTTGACTTTGATGTGCCGGTTCGAACAGGGTGCGATAGCTATGATCGTACTATAATCCGGATGGACGAGATTGTGGAAAGTATCAAAATCATTAAACAGGCAGTCCGTGACATTCCAGACGGTCCGATTATGGCCAAGGTACCCAAGGTTATTAAACCTCCGGTGGGGGAAGTATATCACCGCGTTGAGAACCCCAAAGGAGAACTAGGATTTTATATTGTCAGTGATGGAACGACTAAGCCTTCACGGGTCCGTATCCGACCAGCTACATTCATAAACTTACAAATGCTCCCAATAATAGCCAAAGGCTGGAAAATTCAAGATGTTGTAGCTATTTTCGCCACCTTAGATGCTGTATTGGGTGAAGTTGATAAGTAGTAAATTGCGATGAGGGGAGAATAAGATGGAGACTCTAAATTATCTGCTGGAGACTCTAGATAATCTGTTTTTGATTATTGCGGCTTTCATCCGTAGTCTTTTTGCGGATCCCCACTCAGTTTGGGCTAATTTAACCATGAATGTGATAAATTTTATCATCGTGGTTATCATTGTTGTCCTGGCTGCTTTGATTTTGATCTTACTTGAACGCAAAGTAGCAGGTTGGACTTCACAAAGGCCAGGGCCCAATCGTCTCGGTCCGCGCGGATGGTTCCAGACTATAGCTGATGCCTTAAAACTCATGGGCAAAGAAGATGTTACCCCTGCAGGTGCTGATAAGTTCATTTTCAAAGTTGCACCGATGATTATTTTCTGTCTCCCAATGATGACCCTGGCAGTCATACCCTTTGGGGATGGACTGGCACCGATTAATCTCGATTTAGGTATCTTTTACTTTGTTGCCATCTCCTCAATTTCAACCTTAAGCTTCTTAATGGCTGGCTGGGGATCCAACAATAAATACTCGTTACTCGGCGGCATGCGAGCAGTTGCCCAAATGATCAGTTACGAAATTCCCTTACTCTTTTCATTACTTGGGGTCGTCATGATCACTCAATCCTTTAACTTAGGAGTGATTGTAGAAGCTCAAGGAACGGTTCCTTTCATAATCCTTCAACCTTTAGCTTTTGTAATCTTCATTATTGCAGGTTTGGCAGAACTGAATCGTGCACCGTTTGACTTAGTTGAAGCGGATCAGGAGGTTGTAGCCGGACCGTTCACAGAGTATACGGGACTTCGCTGGGGATTATTTTTCCTTGGTGAATACGGGAACATGACCGCTGTGTCGGCACTTGCTGCGACAGTATTTTTAGGCGGTTGGCAAGGTCCTGCTTTCTTACCGGGATATGTTTGGTTCTTTATGAAAGTTGGAGTTATCATTTTCTTTATGATGTGGGCTCGTTGGACCTTCCCGAGAATACGTATTGACCATTTAATGCACTTAGCTTGGAAGGTCTTGTTACCACTTTCAATTTTAAACATTTTGTTAACGGGTCTGGGAATTTACATTTACCGATTCGTGATGGGAGGGTGACACAGTGTTTGGTAAAGGTCTACTACAAGGTCTAGGCATCACATTCAAACGCATGGTCGGTCCGAATATCACTGAGTTTTACCCTGAGGAAAAACCGAACCTTCCGATTAGGGTGCGTAGTTCCATGGGGCTTGAAAAGGATAAGTGCATTTCTTGCAATATGTGCGCGATGGCCTGCCCTAACTCAGTCATCAAATTGACCAGCGAAAAGAATGAAGCCAATAAAAAAGTTCTCAAAACCTATCATATGGACGTGGGTCGCTGTCTGTTCTGTGGTATGTGTGCTGAAGTCTGTCCAACCAAGGCTTTAAAGGTAACTCAAGACTTTGAAAACGCAATCTATGAGCCGGACGACATGCAGTGGGATATGATTCAACGCGCGGAGCGAAAAGGGAAGGTGGAGTGAGCATGGGCACTATCGTTTTCTTTATTTTTGCGATCCTGTCGATTGCAGCCGCTTGGGGTGTTGTGACCTCCAAGAACATTGTGCATAGCGCGCTTTATCTAGCCCTATCGTTTTCGGGAGTTGCCGTGCTCTATATCCTCTTAAATGCCGACTATTTGGCAGCGGTGCAGTTGTTAATTTATACGGCAGCGGTCTCCTTGATGGTCGTCTTCGCAGTCATGCTGACTCTGCGTGGAGATATCTGTGATAGCAATCCAGAAAACCGTAGTTGGCTAATGGGAGCACTGATCTCGGGTTCAGTCTTTGTGATCATGGCGCTGGTGATTCTCTCCAATGCGGACTGGCGTGTTTTGGCCACTCCATGGACGAGCGGTGGCTCAGCAGAGGACCTTTCGCTCCTGTTACTCACTCGTTATATGATTCCATTTGAAGCAGCGGCTGTCTTGCTTACCGTAGCCTTAGTCGGTGCCGTGATCTTGGCGAAGGGAGTGAAGGAGAGCAAATGAGTTTAGCAAATTTTAGTGTCGGACTTTCGACGTATCTCTTGGTGGGCGCGATGCTCTTTTGTATCGGACTTTACGGGGTCTTTGCCAAGCGAAATATTATTGCAGTCCTGATGTCCATTGAGCTGATGCTTAATGCGGTTAATATTAATTTTGTGGCGTTCAACCGGTTTATTTGGAACGAAAAGATTGACATTCACTATGTGCTGACAGGGCACGTGGCGGCGCTTTTCGTGATCGTCGTAGCAGCCGCCGAAGTGGCGGTAGGACTGGCCTTGATCATTACGATTTATCGTAACCGTCAATCGACCAATGTCGACGAATTAACTTGGTTGAAGTGGTAAGGCATATGAAAGAAAATAACAAGTCAAAGATGCCTTGGATATTTTGCGTCAGACAAGGAGGTATGTTTACCTCATAGCGGGGCTATTAGGTGAACATGCCGACGCAGTATGACACAAAATAGACTGGCATACTGACTGGTTATTTACTTGAATGTGCCGATGAGAGACTATGGAGAAGGTAGGTGTTCAAGGAAATGCATGATCTCTTTCAGTGGGCGTGGTTAATTCCTGCGTTGCCCTTCTTGTCGTTTCTAATCATCGCCTTTATCACGAAGCGATCCAAAGGACTGTCTTCCACAGTGTCGATTCTGGCGATTCTCGCCTCGTTGGGCTTAGCGATAGCGATAGGCCTCGGCGTTATTCAGGCGGGCGAAAAAATTGTGGAACATCCAGCGATCGTAACGGTGAATTGGCTGAGTATTGCGGGGTTAGAGATTGATTTTGGGACCATCATTGATCCCTTAAGTGCTATGATGCTGTTCGTAGTGACCCTAGTAGCCTCGATGGTACAGATTTACTCCTTGGGCTATATGCACGGGGATGAGGGTTTCTCACGGTATTATGCGTACCAGTCATTGTTTGCATCCTCCATGCTGGGCATGGTTCTAGCAACGAACTTGTTACAATTGTTCATTTTCTGGGAATTAGTCGGACTCTGTTCCTATTTGTTAATTGGCTTCTGGTTCTTCAAAGTATCGGCACGGGAAGCTGCCAAGAAAGCGTTTATGACCACCCGGGTCGGAGACTTCGGCTTACTGCTTGGGATGCTGTTCCTCTATACGAAGTTTGGAACCCTGGATTTTGTGGCACTATCCGCCGCCTTAAACACCAATTTTCAGGATGTCTTAGTGGTTGGAACGGCAGGCTATGTGACGATCACGGCGTTCCTGATCTTTATGGGACCGGTGGGAAAATCGGGCCAATTTCCGCTGCACGTCTGGCTCCCGGATGCCATGGAAGGTCCAACCCCTGTGAGTGCCTTGATTCATGCCGCCACCATGGTGGTAGCCGGGGTTTATTTAGTCGCTCGCATGTATTTTCTGTTTGATGTTGCCTCCCCGGAAGCGCTGCAGTTTATTGCAGGGTTAGGGGCGTTTACCGCCATCTTTGCGGCCTCGATTGCCATCGTCCAAGATGACATTAAACGGATCCTGGCTTACTCGACCTTAAGTCAACTGGGCTATATGATGTTTGCACTGGGAGTCGGTTCCTACTCAGGCTCCATGTTTCACCTCATGACCCATGCCTTCTTCAAAGCCTTAATGTTCTTAGGCGCAGGTTCCGTCATTTACGCCTTGCATCATAAACAAAACATTTGGGATATGGGTGGACTTTGGAAAAAGATGCCGATCACCGGAACCACCTTTTTCATTGGGGTCTTAGCCATCTCCGGCATGCCGCCCTTTGCAGGATTCTGGTCGAAAGACGAAATCCTCGCCAACGCCTTGCATAATGGGCATCCCATTATTTATTCAGTCGGTCTGTTTACGGCCTTCTTAACCGCCTTTTAT
The DNA here is from genome assembly GCF_000802135.1 of Desulfosporosinus sp. BICA1-9. NCBI lineage: Bacteria > Bacillati > Bacillota > Clostridia > Eubacteriales > Desulfitobacteriaceae > Desulfosporosinus > Desulfosporosinus sp. BICA1-9. The sequence continues at coordinate 1,648 of NZ_JUEE01000148.1, read as the reverse complement.
ATGTCAAGACTGTTCTTTGTCGTCTTCATGGGACCGGAAAAAGCCGAAAACCATCCTCATGAATCCCCTTGGAGTATGACCATCCCCCTCATGATCCTCGCCTTCTTCAGCGTCTTCGGGGGATTTGTAGCCTTACCCGAGCATAATTTTGCTTACTATGTCCGCTATGGAGAATTCCATCATGAAGCCATCGCCTGGGGCTTAGCCGGAATTTCCGTGCTGGCGGGAGCGCTGGGAATTGGTTTGGCTTACGCTACCTACGTCAAAAAAGCGATCTCAGCCGAGAATGTTGCTGCCCGCTTCCCCTTCGTGTATAAAGTCCTCAAAAATAAATACTATGTGGATGAGCTCTATCTCTGGATCATTCATAACCTCATGGATGGCTTGGGTAAAGTCCTGTACTGGTTTGACATCTATATCGTTGACGGAGTGGTCAATGGACTAGCCCTGATCACGCGCGGCAGCGGCAAGGTTCTCCGTCGGACGAACACAGGACAACTACAAACGTACGCTATGGTGTTCTTTATCGCAGTGGTCGTCATCTTCTTAGTCTTCGCCTTTGGAGAAGATCAACTGACGGCGCTTAAGTTTAACCCCTTAGCAACGCTAGGAGGTGTGAAATAATGTCGGTACTACCAACCGTGGATTCACTATCCCTGCTTCTGCCCTTCACGCTCCTAGCCCCGTTAGTGGCCATGCTCTTGATCGTCTTCTTACCTAAGGAAGAGGCCAAAACCATAAAACTCGTGGCAGCGCTGGGTATGTTCGTGTCTTTGGTGCTCTCTCTTTACGCCTTCTTCACCTATCAATGGGCAGCGGGTGGAATGCAGTTTACCTTAACGATACCCTGGGTTCCGGATCTCGGGGTCAACTTAGCCTTGGGCGTCGACGGCTTAAGCTTACCCATGCTTCTGCTGACCAACCTGATCGGGTTCGCGTCGATCTATGCCTCCTGGAATATTGATAAACGAGTCAAAGAATACTTTATTCTGTTGCTGATTTTGATTGCCGGGGTTATGGGAACCTTTATTGCCCGCGACCTGTTTATCTTCTTCCTCTTCTATGAAATCGTGGTTATTCCAATCTACATCATGGTCATCATCTGGGGAAGTACGAAACGGGTTAGCAAAGAATACGCCGGAATGAAGTTAACCATTTACTTGCTGATTGGATCGGCCTTCCTGCTGGTCGGCATGGTCGCCCTTTACCTGGCAGCCGCCGTCAATGGTAATCCAACCTTTATGTTTGATGAACTCGCGGCAAGGCAAGACCTCTTTAGTCCAGCCTTCCAAAAGGTCGCCTTTGCCTTAATGGTGATTGGTTTTGGATCCTTGATCTCCATGTTCCCCTTCCACTCCTGGTCTCCTGACGGATATGCCGGTGCGCCGACGGCCGTGAGTATGATTCACGCAGGCGTCTTAAAGAAAATTGGGGGCTATGGCTTAATTCGGTTAGGGGTTTATGTCCTGCCGGTGGGTGCCAGTTTCTGGGCACCGTACATTGCCACGCTGGCTGTGATCAGCGTCCTCTATGCGGCCTTCATCGCCTTGGCGCAAAAAGACCTCAAATATGTGGTCGGATATTCCTCCGTCAGCCATATGGGCTACGTGATCATCGCCATCGCGGCCTTGAACCCGACAGCCGCTAC
>NZ_JUEE01000147.1:0-13670 GCF_000802135.1 Desulfosporosinus sp. BICA1-9 | reverse complement strand
AGAAATCTTCCCTTCCAAATGAGAAAATACTTCAGGGTCAACATCCACTCCAAAAGCCTTTCGGAACCGTCGTTCTTTTACAGCGGTTTGAAAGCAGATTAAGTTAGGACAAAGGTATGCGCCACGTCCGTTCCTCTTACCTGTTGGATCGAGTTCAACAATCCCTTCCGGAGTTCTGACCACTCGTAAAAGCTCCTTCTTAGGTTTCATTTCTTGACAACCCAAACACATTCTCATCGGAATTTTTCGTGTCTTCATACCATCACCCCTTCCCTTTCTTTTTTTTCTCCTTCAAGGGTAGTTGAGTTTCCCCTGGTAAATTCTCACTCATACCCGTGATCTCCGGATCAACAGCACCTGTAACTATCTTATCATGGTTGTCAAAAGACTCCAGCTCTTGGGCATATCCAAGCTGATTTTGGTCGTCATTGGACTCAATGTTTCCAGCAAGCTGGCTATTATCGGTCTCTCCGATTTCCTCATATTCCTGATAGTCTTCTGTTTCTGCATACTCATCATATTCGGAGTACTCTTCATATTCGCCGTACTCTTCATAATTTTCATACTGTTCTTGGCCTTGGGGAATAATATTATGGGCAACTGCTTGGGACTCACTTTTAATATCAATCTTCCACCCCGTTAGCTTAGCAGCAAGACGAGCATTTTGTCCCTCTTTACCGATTGCTAAGGAGAGTTGATAATCAGGAACAACAACAATGGCAACTTTCTCATTGAGTTTGGGATAAACTGCCACGACCTTGGCAGGAGAAAGGGCATTCGCCACGAATTCTTGGGGATCATTTGAGTAATTGACAATATCGATTTTTTCCCCTTTTAGTTCTGTGACAATAGTCTGGACTCGGACTCCCTTTGGACCTACACAAGCTCCCACGGGATCCACATTCGAGTCACGCGAAAATACGGCGATTTTAGAACGAGCTCCTGCCTCACGGGAAACTCCTTTAATCTCCACGACTCCATCGTGAATTTCTGGAACTTCAAGTTCAAAGAGACGCTTTATCAAGCCTGGATGCGTGCGGGATAACATAATTTGTGGACCTTTTGTTGTCTTCTTCACTTCCACGACATACGTCTTAATACGGTCAAACGATTGATACATTTCACCTGGAATTTGCTCCTGAGCCGGCAGTACTGCTTCTACCTTCCCCAAATCGACGATAACATTCTTCTGTTCATATCGTTGAACCACTCCCGTGACGATATCTCCCTCACGATTCACAAATTCATCATAAATCATACCACGTTCAGCTTCTCTAATGCGCTGAACAACAACTTGCTTTGCTGTTTGAGCAGCAATTCGTCCAAATTCACGCGGGGTCACTTCGTACTCTACAATATCTTCAAATTCGTAATTTGGATCGAGTTTGCGAGCTTCCTCCAAGCTAACCTGAGTCCGAGCATCCTCCACGACGTCTACAACGGTTTTGCGGGCATAAACTTTAAATTCACCGGTTAATCGATCAATAAGAACTCGAACATTTTGCAACGATCCGAAATTCTTCTTGTATGCGGAAATCAGTGCTGCCTCTATTGCCTCAAATAGAATCTCGGCAGAAATTCCCCGTCCTTTTTCTAATTCGTGAAGGGCCTCGATGAACTCCATATTCATTTTTCCTTTTTCCTCCTTATTCTATTGTGCCTAACGATCTAGAAATCCAGTAATAAATGGGTTTTCTTCACTAAGGTGCGTGGAATTGAGACGCGTTTTCCCTCATATTCTAAAACGATTTCATCGTTGATCAGTCCGACAAGATTACCTGAGAATTTCTTAAACCCTTGAAACGGGGAAATAGTATGGACCATTATTAAGCTACCCTGAAAGCGTATAAAGTCCTCTTCCTTTTTAAGAGGACGTTCCAGACCTGGCGAAGAGACTTCCAACATGTATGCCTGAGGAATAGTATTTTTGATGTCGAGCATTTCACTCACCGCGTGGCTGACGTTGGTGCAATCATCCATATCCACGCCACCCTCTTTATCTATATAAAGGCGCAGATACCAATGTGCACCTTCCTTTATGTACTCTACACTAACTAATTCAAGCCCTTTTTCTAGAACGAGCGGCTCTACGAGTATCTCGATCTCTTGTACTATTGATTTATTCATGCGAATCGCTCCTTCAAAACTCCGAGAACGTTTTTCCTTATAGTCTTACGAAGATAACCGCTAGTTATACTTCCTGACATAGTAGGACAAACGAAGGAGCGGGTTAGAACCCACTCCTTTCCAACAGACACTACAAATTTCCTTATACTAATATAGCATATCCCTAGGAACTCTGCAACAAGAACTCAATTTTTAGTCATTTTTCGTCATCTTATTAAGTTATCCATTGAATTCAAATCCAGGACTTTCTTCGGCCTCACGATCTAGAAATATCTTAAATAGGTTCTGATTTAGAAAAGGTTTTTTCCGGTCTTATGAGCCAGTGGTACAAGCTGAATAAATAAATAAAGCCCTCAAGCTTGTGCTTAAGGAACTTTTAATGAACTAGATCATCGCGATTTGGAAAGACAGTTTTCGAATACATCTAGGTTTTTTTGCTTGTGAAATCTAGTTGCGCATTTTGGCTAAGAGCTGTGATCGCTTAGCAGACTTAGCTTTTTCATATTCAGTCTTAATCACGCGAACACTGTCGGTGGGATAATTATTAGCAATCAGTTCAGCCTGCAAGGCATCTAAGGTACTGTAAAATTGGCTGTTCACGTTTGCCTCAAGCAAATTTCCAGCTTGGATGTATTTTTGGGCCAGCTCAGAACGGTTCAAAGTGCCAGCTTTACTGCGCTGCACATACTCCTGAATTGCCGCTGAATACAAAGTATCTAAACGGCTCAAGGCTACATTCTGTAAATAATCAAACTGAGGTGTGTACTTAAGAGTAATTTCATCTAGGGTAGTCACCTTCGCGATAGCTTCATTCACAGGAGTTGATGTATTTGGCAGATCCGTCTTCTTTTTCGAGTCATCAACTGGTTTTTCTTTATCATCCGCCATAACCTCATTATTTGAGCTTACATCATTATCTGGTTTAACTTCATTATTCGAGCTTACATCATTATTGACTAATCCTGACTTATTGTCTTCTTTTTGATCAGTAAATGAGTTAAAAAATCCTGGCCCAAATTGATTATCTAGTTGTTGTTGGATTTCCAGGTCAGGCTTAAAATATTTATTGTATCCCCAAAAGCCAACCAGAGCCATAATTAAGACCATAATACCTGTGATTTTAAGAAATTTCTTTTTCATAGACAATTCTCCAAACAGATTAATGTTAATGGTTAAATAAGCACCGTACGCCATTACCGCCGCTGAACCTTTTGGGCAGCTAAGAAACTATTACCCTATTAGTATTATACCATATCTGCAAGAACTACCTACTATTTTCGATATCTTCTTGCTCTAACGGCATAATTCTCACGGATGGCTAAGTTTTCCTAGAGCCAAAACCTTACCTTTATCTCTGGAACTTGTGCCATTAACAACGATTCCAAGTCCAATAAACTGGAGTTCTCCAGTTCAAATGAAGTAGAAAGGTGGAGGATCCATTTCCCTTGTTTGGGAAAGACCTCCACCCGCGTAAGCTCTACTTTCGTCAGATCGTGATGCAAAAGTCCCATTCGATCCGAAGGGATTTTAATAAGGAATGGTACTTCCTTAGACCGAAGAGGCTTAACCATGCTTCTCACCCCTTAATCGATGTTCGATGTTCGAAATACGAAGCTCGAATGAGTAGAGTTTTTTCAATGATTTCATAAAGGTTAACGTTAGAATGAGAGAGCCTTCTCTATAATGGTCTTTACATGTTGAGCAACTTCCTCAACATTGACAAGTTGTGTTTCACTCGATTTGCGTTCTCTAAGTTCAACTTGACCATTGGCAAGTGTTTTGCTCCCTAGTGTCACCCGTATCGGATACCCGACCAAATCTGCATCCTTAAATTTAACCCCAGCACGTTCATCTCGATCGTCAAGCACCACTTCCACGCCCAGGCGCTGTAGTTCCAGATACACTTTTTGAGCTGTCTCCACGACTTGAGCATCTTTATTACTAGCCGGAATAATTATACAGTGATATGGCGCAATCGGCATGGGCCAAATAATTCCAAAGTCATCATGATTCTGTTCGATTGCAGCAGCAATCGATCGGGTGACACCAACCCCGTAGCAACCCATGACACAATTCTTCTCTTCTCCGTTTTCGTCGAGAAAAGTCGCCCCAAACGCTTTACTATACTTTGTTCCCAACTTGAAAACTTGCCCGACTTCAATTCCTCTGGCTTCCTTAAGCGGCGCACCACATTTAAGACAAGCCTCTCCGGGCTCTACCATTCTTAAATCTAAGACCCGATCTAAACGAAAATCGCGACTGGGAACGGCATCCACATAGTGATAATCAATTTTGTTTGCTCCACAAACAGCCTTTTTCATCAGAGGAATTTCTGCATCAGCAACGACCATGAGCCCTTCAGGAACCTCTATTGGGCCCACGGAACCGGGTCCACATCCTAAAATCTTCTGCACTTCTTCAGGTGCAGCAAGTTGCAGGGAAACGAATCCGCCTAAGGCATTATTTAATTTTATTTCATTTAACGTGCGGTCTCCACGAATCAAGACCAAGAATAATTTGTCATCCCCTTGATAAAGCAATGACTTTACGAGGCTGGTCTTAGGTACTGTCAAATAATCACCGAGTTGGTCAATCGTCTTTACACCTGGAGTAGCCACCAGCTGGCGCCCTCCCTCTGGCGAGACATCTTCGATCCCTTGGGGATTACATTCCGATTTTTCCATATTTGCAGCATACTCGCACTTGGAACAATAAACCACAGAATTTTCCCCTGAATCAGCCAATACCATAAATTCATGGGTGCCACCTGTTCCTCCGATTGCGCCTGCGTCGGCTTCTACTGGACGATAGGTTAAGCCACAACGAGAAAAGATTCGGCAATAAGCCTCGTACATTTTTTGATAACTCTCTTGGAGGCCAGCTTCATCGCGGTCAAATGAGTAGAGGTCTTTCATAAGGAATTCTCGGCCCCGCATCAAGCCAAAGCGAGGGCGCCGCTCATCCCGATATTTATTCTGTATTTGATAGAGGAGCAGAGGAAGCTGTTTGTAAGAACGGACTTCCCCTCTAATTAGGTCGGTGATGATTTCTTCATGGGTTGGTCCCAGGCAAAACTCACGATTATGACGATCTTTTAAACGAAAAAGCTCTGCACCGTAGACATCCCAGCGTCCACTCTCTTTCCATAATTCTGCTGGTTGCATAATCGGCATAAGGACTTCTTGCCCACCTTTGGCATTCATTTCTTCACGAACAATGGATTCAATCTTCCTTAAAACTCTTAACCCCAAGGGCAAAAAGGTGTAAAAACCAGACGCCGACTTACGAATTAAGCCTGCTCGAACCATCAATTGATGGCTAATAACCTCAGCTTCAGCAGGAACCTCACGAAGTGTAGGATTTAATAGTTGACTGACGAGCATGATGTCCATTCCTTTCCAATCTGTTCTTAATGATTTATGACTTAGGTCATAATTAAATGTTTTTTATAGTTTCTGATGATCTCGAACATGCTCTTCAATTTCGTGGAGCAAAGCCGCTAGCAATTCCTCTTCAGGAAGGCGGGCCACTATCTCTCCTTTGCGAAATAAAAGCCCTATTCCTTTTCCGCCTGCGATCCCATAATCAGCTTCACTGGCCTCCCCCGGTCCATTAACCACGCATCCCATCACAGCAACTTTTAAGGGCTTGTTTAGGGGGGGAAGCTGTGCTAGGCGTTCCTCAACTTTTTCAGCGAGTAACTCTAAATCAACTTGAGTACGACCACAGGTTGGGCAACTGATTAATTCCACGCTCCGTTGCCTTAAGCCGAGAACACGCAGAATTTCAAGGGCTATAGGAATCTCACGTACGGGATCTCCGGTCAGCGACACTCTTATCGTATCACCGATCCCTTCAGCAAGGAGCGTCCCGATCCCTATCGCCGACTTTACCACCCCTGAACGTACCGTTCCTGCTTCTGTTACCCCTACATGCAGAGGGTAATCAACCACCTCATGTATCTTGCGATAAGCATCCAGCATCAGAGGGACAGAAGAAGCTTTTAAAGAGACCTTTATCTTATCATAGCCTTCATCTTCAAGTAATCGAATATGTCCTAAGGCACTTTCGACCATTCCTAAAGCAGTGGGGCCTCCATACTTTTCGAGAAGTTCTTTTTCCAGTGACCCAGCGTTTACACCTATTCGGATGGGGATATGTTGTTCCTTCACGGCGCGAACAACCTCTTGAACTTTCCAACGAGCCCCAATATTTCCGGGATTAAGCCGCAAACCGTGGATTCCCTGTTCAACTGCTAGCAGAGCTAGCCGATAATCAAAGTGGATATCTGCAATCACAGGGAGAGGGCTCTTAGTGGTAATCTCTCCTAAAGCCTTGGCTGCATCTCCATCTAACACTGCAAGGCGCACAATTTCACACCCTGCTGCAGCCAAGGCCTGAATCTGAGCCAAGGATTTGGTGACATCACGAGTATCCGTATTGGTCATCGATTGTATGACAATCGAGGCTCCGCCACCGACTGTCACGGACCCGACTTGGACTGGTTTTGTTGTCTTTCTCTGTATCATTTCTGCTGTTACCTCCTGTTTTCCCCTGTACATCACCCAGCTTTGACAAACAAACGTAAGACATCTTTGTAAGTAACAGCCAGCATTAAAACCATCAGTAACACAAAGCCTACCAAGTGAATCATGTTTTCTTTTTCCGGGTTCAGTGGTTTCCCTCTTAAGCCTTCAATCAAAAGGAAAATAAGTCGGCTCCCATCCAGCGCTGGGATGGGGAACAAGTTAATGAGTCCCAATTGGATGCTTAAAACTCCGGTCAACCCCAATAAATTAGCCAAACCCTGATGCGCACCTTCTCCGATAACCTGAGCTATCATGACTGGACCCCCTACATCGGCGGGGATCTTCCCGGTTATCATTTTAGTTAAAGTCACAAGAATGAGCTTAGTAAAATCCACCGAACGTTCGAAGCCATAACGAGTCGATTCTAAGATTGAGGCTTGAACATAAGTGACTTTTTCTTCTGGCGCAATCCCAATCATCCCATGACCTGTTTGGGCATCTATTTCTGTTTTCACAGTTAGGGTTTGCTTTTCATTGGCACGTTCTATTGTTAAGGTTAAGAGTTGGTCAGGCTTAGCATGTATGACTTCCGTTAAGCGCGTCCAATCTGGCGTTGACTCCTGATTGACTGCTATAATTCGATCTCCAGGTAGGATTCCCGCCGTGGCAGCGGGTTTTCCCGTCACGAGTGAACCGATAGTATTACTGACAACCGGAATTCCAAGATAAGCAAATACGCTTATGAATAAGACCACAGCTAAGACAAAATTCATGATCGGTCCAGCCGCAATCACAGCCATACGCTGCCAAACTGGCTTATTCATAAAACTGTGAGCATCTTTGCTCGGGGCTATTATCGCTCGACCGTTGGCATCCACTTCAGCATCCATACCATGAAGTTTGACAAAACCCCCTAATGGAATGATCCGCAGTGCATAAATTGTTTCCTTACCCTGATAACCCACAATTTTTGGACCGAAACCAAAACTAAACTCTATCACCTTAACCCCGAACCATCTTGCGACAATATAGTGTCCGAATTCATGAACCATAACCATGCTTCCAAAAACAAAAACAATGGCGAGTGTTGTTAACACTTTACCCCCCCTTTTCGATGTTCGTAGTACGTGGTTCGTGGTTCGAAGATGTTTTATACTAATTTAATATCAAGTACCCTATTCATCTGGTATTTTCGAAAGTCGAAATCGAACTACGAATTACGAACTACAAAATATGTTCTTCAGTCCGACGACGTGCCCAAGTGTCTGCATCGAGTATACTTCCCAAATCCATGCTATCTAAGACATGATGCTCAGAACAAACCTTCATAACAATCTCTAAAATCTGCAAATAGGTTATTCTCTTCTGGAGGAAGGCTGAAACAGCTACTTCATTAGCGGCGTTCATGACTGCGGTCAGGGTCCCACCACGTCGTCCCACCTGATATGCCAAGGCCAAGGCAGGAAAAGCCTCCATGTCAGGTTCATGAAAGGATAAAGTTTTTCCTCTGAGATCTAGGCGTTCAAACGGATTCCTCCAGCGCGTTGGGTAACTCAAAGCATACTGGATCGGCAAACGCATATCTGGTCTTCCTAATTGCGCAAGGACCGAGCCATCTTGATATTCCACCATGGAATGAATCACACTTTGAGGATGAATCAGAACCTCTATCTCATCATACTCCATATTAAACAGATGATGTGCTTCGATCACTTCTAGACCTTTATTCATCATCGTCGCAGAGTCAATGGTGATTTTGGCACCCATATCCCAATTGGGATGACGGAGAGCCTTCTCTAAGGTAACCGTTGCTAATTTTTCCTTGGTCCAGCCGAAGAAAGGCCCACCCGAGGCAGTTAAAATGATTTTGGCAACGGTATCCATGCTTTCCTCTAGGCACTGGAATATGGCAGAATGTTCGCTATCCACCGGCAAGATAGGACACTTCTTCTTCTTAGCAGAAGACATTACCAAATCTCCACCCGCCACCAAGGTTTCTTTGTTGGCTAAGGCAATGGTTTTCCCGGTTTCTATCGCCGCTAAAGTGGGTTCTAAGCCAATTCTTCCAGAGAGAGCCGTAACAACAGTATCGACTTGAGGCGCAATGACGGAGTCAATAATTCCGTTCATACCTTGATCCACCTTAATCGGCAAATCCCTCAGTCGCCCCCTTAATTCATGGGCTGCTGCCTCATCCATCATCACTACCACTGCAGGACGAAAAAGCCGCGCCTGTTCTTCCATCAGGTCAACGCTTCTTGAGGCCACTAAGGCATGAACCGTAAGCTGCTCTGGAGCGTGACGAACGACGTCCAATGTTTGACGTCCAATTGAGCCAGTTGATCCTAATAGGGTCAGCGTTTTCAACGCATATCATCTCTTCCTGCTCTGTAAAAGCCTATTTTTTGCCACAAACTAAAAATCCTAACTTAAAATCCACTATCTCTTTGGTATTACTCTCTAGGAGGCCCAAATATTCCAACTCGACGTAACGCTTCATAACTGATAACAAACGCTGGTCCCACTATAAGACCCAAGCCTCCGATCAACTGAAGTCCCACGTACATAGAAATGAGCGTAGGAAGTGGGTGAATTCCAATTCCCTTCGACAAAACCTTAGGTTCCAGAAACTGTCGTATAGTAACAATAACAATCCACATTAGCAGCAGCTTTAACCCTTCTCCGAAAGATCCCATAATTAATAACGCGACGGCCCAAGGGACGAAGAGCATGCCAGTGCCAACAATTGGCACGATATCTAAAAGTCCAGCAATGACACCTAACGTAACTGCATAACGATTGCCCATCAGCAGTAGTCCAGCAATGGTTGCCAGTGCCGTCAAAGAAACTAAAATAGCTTGCGCTCGTAAATACCCTACCACTGCTGCGCCTAAGTCCTCGCTAATCGCCTGGGCGCTAACGTGCCAACGGCGGGGAAATAAATTAGAAATAAACTGTTTTACATTCGGATAGCTCGAACTTATAAGCAGGGTTGCGACAACGGAAACCACCATCACAATAAATACACCAGGCAAAGCAGTCAGAAAAGAGAGTAAAAAAGCACTTCCTGATTTAGCCCATTCTTGAAGTGTTCTCGCAAAGCTTTCCGTGGAAGCAAACAAAGTATCTTGAATTTGAGGATTTACCTGTACAAACCGCTCAGCCGTATCTACTTGTCTGGTTACTAGATCCAGAAGGTATCCATAATTCGGTAGTTTGATGGCTAACTCTGATAATTCGGTATAAAGGCGAGCAACAATCAGAAAAATAAATAAACTCAAACCCACAATTGCCAACAGGAGGGTGAGTACCGCAGCATAGGGTCGGCGAATACGCACAGCACGCATCAGTCGAACAAGCAGTGGTTCGAGTAAAAAGGCCAGAATAAGCGCAATCAAAAACGGCAAAAAGGCACTGAACATTTTGCCAATAACATTCGCGAAAACAGGCAAGAAGTCTTGAAAGAAGTAAGTAAAAGCTTTTAAAAGGACAAGGGCACTAGTCACCAAAGCAAGCCTGCTAATACTCGTCCATATAGGATGTTTCTGGATGCTCAACGTATTCACCTCATGATAGCAAGATTATTCCATAATATACCAAGGGTATGGCAAAGATGAGACTGTCGAAACGATCCAAGATTCCACCGTGCCCAGGAATAAGACTTCCGGAATCTTTAACCCCCGCACTACGTTTCAAGGCTGACTCAAACAGATCACCAATTTGTGCGCTGGTTCCAATGACAAGACCTAATATGATATACGTCATCCAGTGTGCACCACCGACAAATCGCCAAAAGCCAAGAGCTATGCCAATGCTAAACAATAATCCCCCTACCGAACCCTCTACAGTTTTTTTCGGACTTACATGGGGTGCTAACCGATGGCGACCGAATTGTCTGCCAATCAGGTATGCACCTGTATCAGTAGCCCATACTAAAAATATAGTAAGAAAAGTCCACTCTATGCCTCTCGGAAGCTCACGAAGTAAATAAAGATGGGATAATAAGATTACAGTATAAACAACCGACAGTATATTATAGTTTGCCTCGTTCAGCGACGTTTTAGGATATGTTAAGGCAAGCCTCCCAAATCCAATTAGAAGCCATAAGAGAAGAGCTGGCAACATCCAGTCTCCTCCGTCGTTAAATAAACCAATTAACCAAATAACCGCAAAGATGGTCGAAAATTTACGCCAAGAACGAATACCCATCTGTTCGCCAATTTGTAAAAATTCCCTCAAAGCTAACAAGGTTAACAAAGTGACCAAAAAGATGATATAGGATCCACCAAAATAGATTAATGCTAAAAAAATTGGAGCTCCTATCAAAGCACTCATTGTTCTTATAAACATGTTGTATCCTCAATCTGTATGTATTCCACCGAACCTGCGATCCCGCTTCTGATACGTTATAATGGACTCAATCAAGGCCTTCTCTCCAAAGTCAGGCCACAGCTCTTTGATAATGACAATTTCAGTATAGGCCAATTGCCAAAGTAAAAAGTTGCTCAACCTCATTTCACCTGAGGTACGAATTAGCAAATCAGGATCTGGTAATCCTTTGGTAAATAGTTTTTGACTGAAGACATCCTCATTGATTTCCTCAATACGCTGCTTCCCACTCAAAACATCGCTGCTCACCTTCTTGACGGCATCAATAATTTCAGATCGACCACCATAATTTAAAGCTAAGTTAAGAATGAGTCCCGTATTATCTCGAGTTTTCTTCATTGAGTGCTCTAATTCGCGCTGCGCTTCTAGTGGAAGGTCCTTAATTTTACCGATGGTTCGAATGACCACCTTGTTTTGATGAAGCTCGTTGAGTTCTTTTCTTAAATACTCGGTCAGTAAAGTCATGAGTATACCCACTTCATCTTTGGGCCTACTCCAATTCTCCGTCGAAAACGCATAGACTGTGAGAACTTCAATCCCCAGCTCTGAACAGGTTTTAACGACTTTACGCAAGGCTTCTACGCCTGCTCGATGTCCCATTGATCGGGGAAGCCCGCGCTTCTTAGCCCATCGTCCATTCCCATCCATGATAATGGCTATATGGCGAGGAAGGCGATCCAGCGCAACCTGATCGTCAGAGTCTACTTTATTTCGTTTCCAAGCCTTGAGCCACATCATTACACCCCCGTTTTCGATATTCGATATTCGATATTCGATATTCGTGGTTCGTGGTTCGTAGTTCGAAGTTTATGAACTACATAACATGAACTAAAAAATGCTCTGAACTACTTAGGTCGAACATTTTCCCATAGGTGATATTTGTTGTTCCTGGTCCATACTTCGAATCACGAATATCGAACTTCGAACCACGACATTGACCCCCTTTGTATGTTAGGGGGTCAATGATTGTCTTTGCGAAAAATTTTCGTGTGCTAATATAAAGTCCACACGGTCAGCAACTTCTCTGATGCGCACAACTCTGCAATTTCCCCACGATTCCATTCTACCATGAGGGTGTGTAATTTGGAAAGCGTAAGGTTTCCCTAGATTTTCTATCTCAGGTTGAACCTCATTCCAACTTCGACCGAGCCAAGTCTGTATCATCATACTTGAGTAATTTCACTTTCCTTAGTTTCCAGCACACGTTCAATTTCTTTAATCATTTTGTCTGTCATCTTCTGCACATCTTCTTGGGCCCGCTTGACCTCATCTTCGGAGGCTTCGTGATCTTTCTCTAGCTTCTTAAGATGATCATTGACATCTCGACGCACATTGCGCACTGCTACTCGAGCTTCCTCCGCCTTCTTTTTCACAGACTTCACCAACTCGGCACGACGCTCTGCCGTGAGTTGCGGAATCATCAGGCGAATCACAATACCATCACTTGATGGGTTAAGCCCAAGATCTGATTTCATAATTGCTTTTTCAATAGCCGGAAGCACGGACTTATCCCAGGCCTGAATCACTAGCATTCTGGCCTCTGGTGCAGAAATATTCGCCAGCTGGTTAATCGGAGTAGGAGCTCCATAGTATTCAACCATCACTTTGTCTAAAACACTCGGATTTGCTCGTCCTGCGCGAATCGTAGCGTACTCTTTACGTAAGGCATCAATCCCTTTATGCATCCGCTCATCCGCATCTTTTATGATTTCGGAAATCATTAACTATCCCTCCCAACATATGTTCCAATCGCATCACCCATGATAACACGGCGAATATTACCTTTTTTGGTTAGGTCAAAAACAATGACAGGAATATTATTGTCCATGCACAGTGAGGTCGCAGTGGAATCCATAACCCCAAGTCCTCGACTTAGAACATCCAAGTAGCTTAAGCGTTCAAACTTTTTAGCTTCAGGATTGAGGAACGGATCAGAATCGTAAACCCCATCCACCCTTTTCGCCATCAATATAACGTCTGCTTCGATTTCAGCCGCCCTCAAGGCAGCCGTTGTATCCGTCGAAAAGTATGGATTACCTGTTCCGGCAGCAAAAATCACAACACGCCCTTTTTCCATGTGCCGAATGGCTCGACGGCGAATATAGGGTTCAGCAACTTGGCGCATTTCAATAGCCGATAAGACACGAGTAACGGATCCAGCCTTTTCTAAGGCATCTTGCAAAGCCAGGGCATTCATTACGGTTGCCAACATCCCCATGTAATCGGCTGTTGCACGGTCCATGCCTTGGGCGCTACCCGCAATGCCCCGCCATAAATTCCCACCCCCTACAACTAAGCAAACTTCAACACCCATCCCGCGAATTTCTGCCACCTGCTCTGCAACGGTAACAAGCATATCATGTTGGAGTCCAAAACCTTGTGTACCTGCAAGCGCTTCCCCACTGATCTTTAGGACAACCCGACTATACTGTGATTTTT
Organism: Desulfosporosinus sp. BICA1-9; assembly: GCF_000802135.1. NCBI lineage: Bacteria > Bacillati > Bacillota > Clostridia > Eubacteriales > Desulfitobacteriaceae > Desulfosporosinus > Desulfosporosinus sp. BICA1-9. The sequence goes on along the minus strand of NZ_JUEE01000147.1, from coordinate 186 downwards.
CCATGGATTAACCTCCATCAATCTAATTCTACGTTTAGAGAGAGAAATCCTCTCAATTTAAAGAAAACTTGGCTGCACCCACACACACACACACGAAGACACTGTCTTCGCACGTATTAGCCCTTCTTGCAGACACTGTCTTCGCACGTATTAGTCTTCTTGCAGACACTGTCTTCGCACGTATTA